>NZ_JAYGID010000038.1:0-1089 GCF_034931685.1 Synechococcus sp. CCY9202 | reverse complement strand
TGAAAAACCCCTTCAAGGGCCATTCAGCCCGGGAACGCCTGACTCCGAGCCCAGTGTTCACGGGCGCTGCGCCCAGAGGTCAGACTCAAGTCATGGCGACCTCGGGACTTTTTCAGCAGGCTCTTAAAGGCCTCGACTCGATCGCCCTTGGCGAAAGCGGTAGCCGAACTGCCGGGGGCGGAGCCAACGAACCTCCCGCGAACCTCTCGCGCGGGGGCACTGGTTCGCTGGTTCGTTGGGTTCGTTGGGTTCGCTGGCTGGTACGACAGGGAAGAGGGAGGGTTGAATCGCTCCGGGTCCTCACCCGCGAACCCAACGAACCCAACGAACCCTGTTTTGGGTGCCCCCACGCGAGGGGGTTCGTTGGCTGGTTCGTTGGCTCTCGGCCAGAACTCATTGACCCGGCTCCCGCGGCCCGGTTGCGATCGGGCGACCATTTCCAGCAGCCCCTTCTGATGCAGACCCAGCAGGGTCTTCCGGGCCACCACCTCGCGACCGCTGCCCGTCAGCTCCAGGGCCTCGGCCAGTTGGGCCGCCGTGGTCTTCTCCTGCCGGTCCTCCCACCGCTCGCGCACCTCGCGCAGTGCGTCCAGTTGGCGTTCCGTCAGCTTCGATTCGGCTTCAGCTTGCGACTGCTCACGCTCCAGTAGCTCAGCGCCTCCCAGCAGGTTCCAGGTAGGCCCGTCGCGTTCGATCACCAGGCTCTGGGGCAGTCCACCCCTGCCCTGAGTGGTGAGCAGCCTTCGGCGGTCGCTTTCGTTGGCGGTCGCGGGAGCCAGCTTCAGGATCTGCGACGCTGCCGCCGGCAGTGCGGTGCTGCCCCTACTGGCCGCTGCAGCGCCTTCTCCGGCGCGTCCCTTGCTGGCGTGGTGGATTACCACCAGGGTGGCCCCATGCGGCTCCAGTTGCTCCATCAAGTCCTGGACCGGCTCCGCCATCTGCGGGCTTTCTTCCTTGAGCCCTAGGAGTTTGCTGAAAAACCCCGCTTCCTCTGCGAAAATGGGCCAGCTGCCCCAGGTTTGATGCGAGGTCAGCAGGAGCGCAGCGGCTCCTTGTTCTCCTACGTCTCGATCGAGGAGCGGATCCCGA
>NZ_JAYGID010000037.1:0-3491 GCF_034931685.1 Synechococcus sp. CCY9202 | reverse complement strand
TATGTCCCGTGGAAGAACCGCCACCTTTGTCTGCACCTTGATCATCGTCGGTACCTGCGGCCTGGATCACATTCAGCCCATGGCGCACGATCCGTTCGTTGCAGTCGTTGATCACTGACTCCGGCAGGCGCTTCCGGAAATAGACCATCATCGACGGATCAAACGGTGCTGAGAACTGGAATACTTCTAATCCAATGAAGAATTGAAGGTACGGGTTTTCCTTGAGTTGCTCTACCAGCTCATCGTCTGTGATCGCCATACGAGCCTTGATGATCAGTGCACCCAGCGCCATTCGAAATGGCTTGGCAGGTGCCCCAAAGCCTTTGCAGAACTGCGACGCGTAGTCGTCCTCCAGCTCATCCCAGGGAATGAGCTCAGCAAGCTTGATCCAGCGATTGTCACCAGAGAGTTTGCCGCCAAACGGCAAGAAGAAATCCTCAAACGAGAGCTGATGACGATGCTCGCGCCGATACATGTGGAAAACTCTGGACTGCTTTTTCGGCGATCTCGAGCCGAATTGAGCACATTCTACAGTTGAAAACTGCTCGGATCCACTGCGGTGCAGCCGCTTTGCCCTTTTTCAGGAGGTCCTATTCAGTGCTGACAAACCCGAAAATAACGGCTTGCCAATTTAATCTTGGTGTCTGCATGACACTGCAGCCTGGTTCCGATCCTCTGAACGCTGCCTCTGAGTGGCAGGTAAGGAGTGACTGGAGCAGCAGAGAGCTGCGGGGGCCTGGCCACTCCAGGGGCTTGTTCGGAGTGCCCCCATTCTCTCTGATCTGGCGAATGCCCAGGACTTGCTACAAGTCTGTAAGGAACTTAAGCCTGCATGGCTCTTGGCTTGCTCTCGAGTCTACGTTTTTGTTGATCTTCAAGAACAAGGATGAGAGCTCATGAACGTTCTCTGGTTTCTGCTGGTGGGGGTCATTGCCGGTTGGCTCGCTGGTGTCCTGGTCAAAGGCGGTGGCTTCGGCCTGATCGGTGATCTGGTTGTCGGCATCATCGGGGCCCTGATCGGTGGCCTGCTCTTCAGCGGTCTGGGTGGTGTCTTCGGAGGGGGTGTGCTGGGGAGCATCGTGGTGGCCACGCTCGGCGCCGTGATCCTTCTGGTGGTGCTGCGGGTGATCAGGCGCGCCTGAAGGGCGAGGCTCCATATAAAACCCCTGGGGCTGATTAGACCCAGGGGTTGAGCATGCTGATGACTCAGTTGCAGTCGCTTCGCTTGGTGTAGGTGATCGACTGATAACGGCCGTCGGTGGTGCGAATCGTCACGCAGTTGTTCGTGGAGGGCTGCTCCCAGTAGGTGAAGGAACTGTCGGCCAGCTTGGTGCCACCGCGGTAGGTGTAGCCCTTCGATGTCAGGGTTCCTTCGGCCTGCCCCCCCCTGGCGCCCACCAGCGATTGCAGATCGGACACCGGAGCGCCCTCCCGGGCCGGCTCGGTCGTAGTGATGGGCTTGCCGGAGATCAGACCGCCGATCAGGGCACCCACCGCGGCACCCAAGAGCGTGCTGGAATCAGCCTTCTGGCTGGAATCATCGAATCGGGCGTCGGGGTTCTCGACACGGTCGAGCCGAACGGAGAGCTTGCGGGGTTCCCCGTCGTTCCAGCTGAACACCTCATAGTCCGACTGGGCGATGTGACTGACGCTGCGAATTCCGTCGTAGGTCTGCACACTCAGCGCCTGCACATTAGGACCCGAGAAGCTGAACTCCGTGCCGTCATCGAGCTCCACGACATAGGCATCGGTGTTGCCTGCCTTTTTGTGCTTGAAGGTGCAGTGTCCATTGAAGGCTGCGTAGCCACCGCTCATGAGCTTGCAACGGCCCTGGGCCCTGACCAGCACCTCGGCCATGGCCGCCGGGGCGAAGGGGGCGGACATGCCCGCCAGCAGAAGGCCAGCGCCGAGGGCTGCAGAGGTTTGACGAAAGCTGCGAACCATAGTTAATGCGGAAAGAGAAAGTCTGATTAGACCGCCTGATTGTGACAGGAAGCGTATGAGGCATAGCACACGCTTCAGGGATAGGCCATGCTGATTGGACCATTTGCTCACCGTCTTGCCCCTTGGTTCCCCTGATCAAACCGAACAGCGTCAGCGCGGCCAGCAGCGGACAGATCAGCTGCTGATCCACCCGTATGTTGGTCTCAGGCGTGCGTAGCTGCACCAGGGCCTCCCACCAGGCGGCATACACTCCCCAGGCCAGGGAGGCCACAGCAGGGGGCGGGCTGACGGCCCGCTGACGGCACCGGAGAAGCGCAGCAGGGACCAGCCAGCAAGCAGGACCAGGGCCAAAATCAGAATGTGGCCGGGTTGTCCGACCAGGAATTCAGCGAGGAGGGCCACCGTTCACTACCGAGGGCTCCTACAGGAGCGTCAGAGTTTCCTTGCCTAGAACAGAATACCGCCACAAGCGAGAAGGCACTGATGCAGCTGCCCATCCTTGACCAGGAACGAGCTGATGAACGTTGCCTGGGCGGCCAGGCTCTCATCCAGGCTGGGAGGTGGGCGGAGGGCCCCGGTGACAGCCCAGCGATCACTGCTCTGCTGGAGAGCTGCTTCCCCACCCCAGCGGAGGCCAGGCTGGTCATGGCACTGCGCCAAGCCGGGCGGCTCACGGTGTCCCTCGTCGCTACAGATCAGGAACAGTTCGTTGGCCATGTGGCCTTCTCGCCGGGCAGCACGACGGCGGGACCTACCGGCGTTGGTCTGGCTCCACTGGCCGTGGCATCAACCTACCGCTGCCAGGGTATTGGCGCCCAGCTGTGGCGAGCAGGGCTGGACGTTGCCAGCCAAATGAGGCACACCTGGGCTGTAATGTTGGGTGAGCCCGGCTACAATGAGGGTGAGAAGGCCGATCTCGGCGGCTTCCCGCTTGGTGCAGGCGCCGCTGACCTGCATCGAATCGTGCATCAGCTGGTCGTCGATGACGATGTTCGTGCGCATGGGCGGCCTCCCTGATGTGTAGAGAGTAGTTTTGTCATAAACATTTTGCTTGCTCGCGCTGGCGGCCAGCTTGCGCGCCAGCGCAAAGGGCCCCCTCGGAGGGCATGAAGCGGGGCCTTTTGACGTGACGGCCGGGAGCGGCCGTAGTGATGGGTGATGCGCTTCTCCATCCCGATTCCATGGGCAGCTGCAAAGGCCAGGGCAGAGAACCCGGCCAGGGCAAGCAAATGCAGGGGCGATGACTTACTCCCCGTCCCCCAGGAAGATCAGCGAGTCCCGGTTCACCCACAGCACCCGGCCGCTCTGGCCGGGGTAGCCCACCCGGCACCAGGTGCCCTGGCTGTTTGAGGTGCACGCCAGCTTGTCGAGCGTTTCCCCCGACACCCCCATCCCCGCGATCGCGGCACCGTAGTTGGGGTTGGCGTACAGGGTCACCGTGGGCTGACCATGGCCGCTGAGTTTCACCTTGCTGTGGGCCTGGTGATCCACGGCCGCTGCGGGCCGACTCTTGACGTTGGAGACGGCGATTCGGTTGCCATCGCCGT
>NZ_JAYGID010000036.1:0-5376 GCF_034931685.1 Synechococcus sp. CCY9202 | reverse complement strand
GGGCGCTTCTGCTTGAGGATCGCGGCTACTCGCTCATCCCCCAGGTGCTCAGGAACCCGTATCTGCAGGTCATTGCCGACGATGTGGAGAGCAGCAGTCCTCCTGATGGAGCGGACCACCTCCACCCTTAATCCAAGGACCTCCTCTGGAATGGCGGTCATCGGAAGTGCCTCTTGCCCAGGTCCATGAACCGCACGATCACGGCATCCACCAGTGCCTTGTCCCCAAATGGTTGATCCAGGATGGACCGCTTGATCTGCTTTTTGATTCGGGCGACTTCATCCCACTTGTCAAAAAAACCGACGATCTGGGTTGCCCCCTGGAATTCGCTGACCAGTTCTTTGGTTAGGTCCAGAACCCGCTGATGGGTTGCATCATCCATGGCATTGTCTCCTGATGCCTTGCTGATCTCTGCCATCAGCGATCTGTAGAACGCTCCTTCTGTATCGCTCAGTCCAAGGTCCTCATTCTGCTGGGTCTTCTCCCCTTCCATGCCGACACGGAACAGCAGGAGTTGCTGGACTAGTTCCGCCCACTTGTTCTGATACTTCTGGATGATCTCCTCCAGGCGCAGTGAGAGGGACTGGTAGTACTCGGGATCATCGTCCAACCTGACCTTGAGATGTGCCTTGATGGCGTGTTCCACCTCAGATGCTTTCGCTCGGTCATTGGTCTGAGCGGCGAGGACCTGCTCAAACTCCACATCAAAGAGTTTTGTGGGCGGCACCCGTGGGTCAACACCCGTGGCACGGACATGTTCCTCAATTAGTGCTCGGACTTTTTCCCCGCACCCCACGATGTCCAACTGCTCATCCCGATAGCGGTTGCGGCATCCGATCACCACCTTCCCCAATGCCTTCAGATCAGCAAGAAAGGGATTGGCGGCTGGATCGGGTAGGACAATTTCTACCTGCTTGGCAAAGGTCCGAAAGTCCGCCTCAAACTGCTGACGCTTCAGTTCGTCCTCCAAAGCAGCGATACAGGCATCAACGTCCTGCAGGTCATGCCCCCTGAGGTGTTGCTTGATCCTGGTGTGTGCTGCCTGAAGTTTGGGAATCTCACACTTAAGAGACTGCTGAAAAACCCCTTCAAGGGCCATTCAGCCCGGGAACGCCTGACTCCGAGCCCAGTGTTCACGGGCGCTGCGCCCAGAGGTCAGACTCAAGTCATGGCGACCTCGGGACTTTTTCAGCAGGCTCTTAAGCTGCTCATAAAGCAGGCTTCACCACCAGCAGGAATCCCCAGGTGTTCTCTCTCGCATCACGAGTCGCTGTGATCACGGGCGGCAACGGAGGAATCGGGCTTGGGATAGCCACCGGCCTAGCCAAGGCAGGGGCTCATGTGGTGATTGCCGCTCGAGATGCCGCGAAGTCCGAATCAGCGCTTCGCACACTCAGCGCCATCGACCTCGAGGCGATGGCGATCCAGACCGATGTCACCGATGAGCACGCAGTCACCGAGCTGATGAGGCAGATCGAGCGGCGCCATGGGCGCCTGGACATCCTCGTGAACAATGCGGGCATCACCATTCGCGCACCCGCCCAGGATCTCTCTCTTGCCGAGTGGAACGACGTCATCTGCACGAACCTGTCCAGCACGTTCCTGTGTGCTCGCGCTGCCTATCCGCTGATGAAACGCTCAGGCGGCAAGATTATCAACATCGGCTCAATGCTGTCCATCTTTGGCGCTTCGTTTTCGGCTGCCTACGGAGCAAGCAAAGGGGGTATCCTGCAGCTCACCAAGTCGCTGGCGGTGGCCTGGGCTCCGGACAACATTCAGGTCAATGCCGTTCTGCCCGGGTGGATCGACACCGATCTCACGCGTGCAGGGCGTACACAGATCCCGGGCCTGCACGAACAAGTGCTGGCCCGCACCCCCGCAGGGCGCTGGGGCACTCCAGACGACCTCGAGGGGGTGGCCGTGTTCTTGGCCAGTGCCGCTTCGAACTACATCACGGGTGCCGCCATCCCCGTGGACGGAGGATTCTCCTCATCGATCTGATCGCAGCAGAGGACGGGGCAGCAAACCAGCCATCCCCTTCATCCAGCCGAGCCGCCATGCCAGAGGGAGTGGCTCGAACGGCAGAACAGCATGATGAGAGTGATTGCCAAGCAGCCACACAGCTGGTTCCTCGTTGAGGACGGCACGCGCCTGCCGCTGGACGTGAACTGCTCTCATGGCGCCGTGTCATACGGCTTTGCGATGGAACTCTCTGCAACGGAAACGGAGGGCTCTATTCATCATGGGAAAGGCTTCATTGCCGATCTCGCGAGGCGAATCCAGAATTCAGCTCCTGGAGCGCAAGCGAGCAGTTCACCCTATCGCGAAAAACTCCTCGCCAGTTCAGAGCGCAACCAGATGAACCCCGCCATCGCCTCCTGGATCCAGGAACTCGATTGCGAGCCCTGATGCGAGCTCTGAACTTTGCGAAGCAGCGAGAGAGCTCACGTGAACCCTGCACCTGTTTCCTGGGTCCATGTCACCCCATCAGCATGACACCCATACCCATCTCCAGATGCGCAGCCTCCGTCCTTGACCGTCACCCTTCTCCGGGAAAGGTGCCCTGATCCGTGCTGGAGGGCTCGATCGCCGGCAGCCATGTGTTCGATGCACCGGGTCGGTCGGCACGGGGGCGGGGATCACCCATGCCTTTCTGATTCAGCTCAAGGCCGGTCCCCTGCCCGCGGTCCGCGGCGCCGATGACGCCAAGAAGGCGTTCTGGATACCGCTGGCGGACATCTACGCCCACGCAGACAACTTCTTCGAGGACCACGTGCAGATCATCCAGCACTTCATCTCCCGGATCTGAGCAGCTACCGCTTCACTGGAGAGCGTGTTCAACCCTGTTTGGTTGCTTGCTTCTGGCCTGGGTGGACCGGGCCGGGGCGCCTCCTTACTCTCGTGCGGAGAGCACACCATGGAAACCAACCTTCTCTTCGATACCGACAGCTACAAGACCAGCCACTGGCTCCAGTACCCCCCCGATCTCACTGCCATGGGGGCCTACCTGGAGAGCCGCGGCGGCGAGAACCCTGCCACCCTCTTCTTCGGGTTGCAGATGCTACTGCTGCAGTCCTTCACCACCCCGATCACCCAGGCGGATGTGGAGGAAGCGGAGGAGTTCTGGCAGAGCCACGGCCTCCCCTTCAATCGTCCGGGCTGGGAGCGTGTGGTGCAGGTGCACGGGGGCCGGCTGCCTCTGCTGATCCGCGCCGTACCCGAGGGCAGCCGGGTGCCCACTGGCCAGGTGCTGATGACGGTGGAATCCACCGATCCCCAACTGGCCTGGCTGGTCACCTGGGTGGAGACCCAGCTGCTGCGGATCTGGTACCCCACCACAGTCGCCACCCGCAGCTGGGAGCTGCGCACGGTTCTAGCGGCCGCGCTGGAGCGCTCGGCGGATGATCCCGCCGTCGAGCTGGCCTTCCGCCTGCACGACTTCGGCTCGCGCGGGGTCTCCAGCCTCCAGAGCGCCGCGATCGGCGGTCTGGCGCACCTGATCGCCTTCCGCGGCAGTGACACCGGCGCCGCCCTGGTGGCCGGCCGCCGCTACTACGACTGCCCCATGGCCGGCTTCTCGATCCCCGCTGCCGAGCACTCCACGGTCCTGGCCTGGGGGCAGAAGCACGAAGCGCAGGCCTACCGGAACATGCTCGATCACTTCGCCCGCCCGGGAGCCGTCCTGGCGGTGGTGTCCGACTCCTACGACCTCTGGAACGCGGTGGATCACCTCTGGGGAGAGCAGCTGCGGCCGCAGGTGATCGAGGCGGGTGCCACGGTGGTGATCCGCCCAGACTCCGGCGATCCGGTGCGGATCGTGTCGGAACTGCTCCGGCGCCTGGAGGCCCGCTTCGGCAGCCGGATGAACGGCAAGGGCTACCGCGTGCTCCAGCACGTGCGGGTGATCCAGGGGGACGGCATCACCGCCCAGACCCTGCCCCTGGTGCTGGAGGCCGTCCTGGCGGCGGGCTTCAGCGCCGAGAACGTGGCCTACGGCATGGGCGGCGGCCTGCTGCAGCAGCTGAACCGAGACACCCAGCGCTTTGTCTACAAGGCGTCCTGGGTGGAGCGTTCGGGCCAGATCCTGCCGGTGCACAAGCGCCCGATCACCGATCCGGCCAAGACCAGCAAGGCCGGCGTGCTCGATCTCATCCACACCGGTGGCACCTACCGCACGATTGTGCGCCCCTTGCCCGGGATCCATCCCGACTCCTGCCTGCAGACCGTGTACGAGGACGGCGAGCTGCTGAACCGCTGCAGCCTGGATCAGGTGCGTGAGCGGGCCGTCCTCGGCTGAGGGCGGCAGCAGCAGGTCCATCCAGTTAGCCCTCTTGCCCTGGGGGAGAGACCTTCGCCTGCTCAGGGATCGCCGGAACGCGCGTCCCTCACCTCGGTGCTGGAGTGCAACAACTCCGGTTGCGGTTGTTGCGCAGCAGAGCTGAACCGGGCATCGCGGCCATCTGCAACGAGCTGAGCAGATGCGAACGAAGAACAGGAGATTCCGAATACTCTCGGATCGCGCTTGATCCCAGCACTGAACTGCTGTTCTTGCCCATGGGCCCACGCCCACCCCGGCTGGCAAGATGCGATATCTCTTCACCAAGTCCCACAGCCACAGACACCAATCCTGTCCCTGTCGCCGCCAATCGGAACCAACCAATCTGGCAGAGGCATGCCATGCAAAAAACCGACGCGGGATTCAACACTCGAATCGCTGGGCCATTCCATCCCCTTGGCAATTTTATTGAAGCCATCGAAAAGAGCGGCGCAACTGCTCCGCTCCATTTCGATCACACCAACGACCGTGTGCAAAGACGAGCTGTTCTGGATTCCAGTCCAGCAAACGCCTCAAGGAACGCCGGGCATCCTGTTTTCGAGGACAGAAGGCCAATCGCAGATCCAAAGGAGCCTGCCCATCCGGCTCAACACAGCCCCCCACCCGCAGCAGAAAACCGTACTGCCAGCTCACTTTGTTGAGCCTGGAAACCTCAAATTTTTCAATGAGGTCAGCCAGAATCAGAGTAGAACTTTTCCGATGGAAAAACACAACTTCATCCAGATATAGATTGCCAGCAAAAATCATCTGATCCAGATCCTGATCCCACTCAGGTGGAGGAGCATCCCGCAAGTCAGCAGAAAAAGCCACATCCATTTTCTGCTTGATCACCCGCTCACGCACACCTGGGGAGGCCCAGGCAATGGCTCCAGGATAAGTCTTGAGCCAAGCACCAATATGGACATAGTGGATCTGCCTGCGTCCCCTGCAGTGGTGTAAATCCCCCGGCATTCCCACCCCGGCGTAGCCGGGGTGGGCCGCGCACCTCAGTCGATCGGCTCCACAGCTGACGTTGCAAGGGGTGGGCAGGCCCGTTTCCC
>NZ_JAYGID010000035.1:0-10991 GCF_034931685.1 Synechococcus sp. CCY9202 | reverse complement strand
CCTCATTTCATCGTGGAAAAACGAGGTGCATCTGCGCCTCAGGAATGACAGCCCGTCATTCCACCCTGTTCACCCTCTGAGTCAGGGCATTCGGGCCTCGGGTTTTACACCACGCAAAGGGACGCGGGCCCCGCCATTCAACTCTGCAAATCCGGAATCAAGCTCCAGTATTGCAGGGCTGAGTCAGTGTTCCCGCAACGCCAGCGCCGGCACGGCCGGAAGCTCCCGGCATGGTGCGGCGGCAGTGTCCGAATCCAGGCCCGGAGGCACACCAGATGTGGTGTGCTGCCAGCACCGGTTCTGGAGCGTTCCAAACACAGACAAGGGCGAGCAAGGCCCCTCGCCGCACTCCACCGCCACACTCCCAGTCTTGAGGAACTCGGCCACCAGCAAGACCTTGATCCTCTCCTGAATCTGCTTACCCTCCCGGTGCGACCTGAGGCTGAACTGGCCCTCAGCACCCGGCAGCTGGGGCCTGCTTTCGGCAAGCATCGGCCACCACGGCGTCGATCTGCTGATTGCCGCATCAACTGCCAGGCCGCCCCGAATCAGCACGACCAGGAACTGGTGCAGCCAGAAGGCTGCGCCACGGATTTCATGACGCTGGGCCGGCCCATGGCGTTGTAGCCAAGGATCTCTTCTGCGCTGCGACGATCGCCGATCGGCCGCCCAGCACAACGCAGGGCGATCTGGTCGAGTCGGTTGACGAGGCTGGCTTGCTGATTCGCTGTGGTCTGGCTCTGGCGCTGCAGGCGCCGCAGCCGCTCTTTCAGGGCCAGGATCACGGCGTCGGTTTTGGTTTCGCCCGCGAGGGAAGCAGCGCCAGCGGGTGCTGCCAATTCCGGATGTCGCTTGACAGCTGGGGTGCCATGGCCTGCGTGACCCATCGCGCTGTTGTGGTGAGTGTGGTGCTCTCAGCTGCAGATCCCGCAGGATCATGAAAGCTTCGAGCGACTGCAACTGACGCCGAGGGAGTGCGCCATCAACCCGGTTCCGATCTGGATCAGAATGGAGTAGTTGCCGGGTGCTCACACATGCCTGGAATCGCCAGCTTTCAGCAGCTGCGCCAACAACGGCATGCCCAGTGGCTTGCGGATCTCAAGCAGCGCATCAACGCCGTGCTGGATGTCGATCCAGGGGATGCTGCGTGGACCGGCCAGACGGCGTCGCCCGACCCAACGGAGCGGCCTGATCAGATCTATCTCTTTGGATCCAGAGCCCGTGGCGACTGGGATGGACTGTCGGACACGGACCTGCTGGTCGTTGCTCGCAGCACCCGCGAAGCCGAGTGCTGGGCGGATCGACTCTTGGATCAAGGCGTGGCTCGGGACGTGATCGGCCTCGATCGGGACGCCTGGCGGCAGCTGCCCCAGCACAGCTCGGTGATCTGGCGGCATGTGGCCCGCGATGCCCAGCCGCTGCTGGACACACAACCATCTGGAGTTGCCGGATCCGCTGTTCGCTCGCCTCAAGGCCCGGGCGGCCCGTGAACGCGTCACCGTCAAGCAGCTGCTGCGCAGCTATGTGGAGCAGGGGTTGAGCGCAACGCCAGCACCGGGGCCTGTGCAGCGAAGCGCCGCGACCATGCCCCGCCTGGAAGGCCCCCTGGCCATCGCGCCCGAGCAACTCAGCAATGCTGAGCTGTTTGCCCTGCTGGAGCCATGACCACAGGCAGGCACTTCAGTACTGGGAAGGCCAGGCTGCTGAACGGGTGCTGTTCTGCACGGTGACCGCCCTTGGTCTGATCCGGTTGGTGTGCCAGCCGAAGCTGATGGGCACGGCTGTGAAGAGCAGTGCGGAAGCCTCTGGCGTGTTGGAGGCGTTCTGCCGGCAGCCTGGCGTGAGCCTGGCTCCGTGGACCACACGGAGGCCTATCTGGCGGCGTTGGCGATGGCCAATGGCTGGCGCCTCGTGAGCTTCGATCGGGATTTCGAACGGTTTCATGGCCTGCAACGGCTCCTGCTTCCCTGACCACTCCTGCCGTCGATGGCCGCTGACCTGCGGCTCTCCCCTGATTGCCGTTGAAGCTGTTCGACAGGACGTAAGGCGCCCTTACGACAAGGAGGCATCAGGCCTAAAGTGGGTCCAGTGCCAGGTTCGGTGCCGATGGACGTCGCCACACTCACTTCCAAGGGGCAGGTCACTGTGCCGAAGGCTGTGCGTGAGGCCCTGGGATTGCGGCAGGGCGACCAGCTCAGTTGGGAGCTGGAGGATGGCTCGGTGCGGGTGCGGGCGGTGACGCCATTGGATCTGGCCTATCTCCACGGGCTGGAGCGGGGCCTGAGCGAGTGGAGCAGCCCGGCGGACGAGGAAGCGTTCCGCGATCTGTGAACACCTTCGAGACCTACACGGTGGTCCGGGTGCCGTTTCCGTTCACCGAGCGGCAGTCCCAGAAGCAACGGCCAGCGGTGGTGCTCTCATGGCCCAGCTTTCAGCGAGGCCTCTGCCTGGCAGCGGGGATCACGGTCTGCCCGCGGGAGGTGATCGTGCTTCTCATCAGCAGACAGTCATCAGCAGCCAGCGAATTACCCCGGTGATCCCGCCTCGGGCCTGCTGGCGGGTGATCACCGCCAACGTGCCTGAGCCGGTGCTGCACTGGTGTGATGCCGGTGCCGCCAGCTGGTTTGATGTGGCCGTGGCAGTGGGTGAGCGGAGGACCCGCTGCACCCTGCAGCTGGCACCCACCCCCTGGCGCTAGGCCCTGCGACGGTTACTGGAGGCGGTGAGATGACCTCAACCGCGAAACAGCTCAGCCATCTCAGGGCTGTTGAGCAGGCTCAGCAGTCGTTGGAGTTTGCGGCGGTTGCCTGTGGAGGGGTCGAGCTGGAAGGCAAGTCGGCCTCGATCAAGTCGAGCTCGGAGTGCATCCAATCGAGCAACGCGAGCTCTCTCTCGAGCTGTTTCGAACGCTTCTTGAGCTCTTTCAGCCGCATCTCCCTGGCGGGATCGCGCCGCCAGTTGAGCATCCGCAAAAACGAGCGGAAGGGAGAGAGCGATGAGCCAGACACCCCATTGCTGGGGGAGAGGGAGAGGTTGTCCTGGGAGGTTGACGTGGTCATAGGAGGAGAACAGAGCGATCAGGCCAACAACACTGCCAACGACGGCCTCCAGCAGAGCTTTGCCATCAAACCCCAGCCGCCACCAGGGCAGCGGCGCATCCAGATGCCGAAAAACTTCTTCCACCCTAAGTAGCCCCGCCCGACTCAAACAGTCACCAACTTAGTACGTCTGTACTCCATCGGTGCCCTGCGGTGCCCCCCTTGCTGCCCCAGGTCACCCCGCCGAGCGTGAGCAGGGCCGATGTATCGAGGCAGAAGCGCCGACGTTTCAGGACGACCAGGTCCAGCCCTCGCTGGGCTTGCCCCTCTTTGAGATGGGGCTGCAGCGGGGGAATGCGCCGCTGATCCTGCGGGGCATCGTTCGTGAGAACCGGGCCTGGTGCCGGGTGCTGGAATTCGCCGAGGAATTCGGGGTCAGTGTGAGCTTCGAGCCGTTCATGTTGTGGGAACGGCGGGGTGGGTGAGTCCGGCGCAGCGCCCGCAGCTGCGGCTCAGGGCAACACCTTGTCTGCCAGCCGTTGCAGGCGTTGGTCAGCCGTGAGCAACACGGCCGCTTCCCGGCGGGCCAGCGCCAGGTAGAGGCAGTCGTACACTGGATGATCCAGATGGCAGGCCAGGGCGAGGGCTTCAACCTGCAGATGGCGGTCTGGATCGATCTGGTCCACCAGATCTCGGGCATCTGCCAGCAGCAGCTGAGGATCCAGGCCGGCCAGGCTGCCGGCGCGTTGCAGCTTCCAGAGAGCATTGGCCACCTCTGTGAGCATGAGCTCAGGAGCCAGCACCAGGCTCGCCTGCTGCAGCTGCTCAGCCCAGCTGGCTGCCATGGGGTCGTGGCACACGAGCCGCAGTGCCGCCGAGGCATCGAGCACAAAGGCCGTAGGCATCAGCGCTCCCGATCGGCACAGATCAGCGCTTCCGGCGACTGAGGCCACTGCAGCGCCGGCTGCTGTTGCCAGCGCTGTGCGATCCGCTCTAGAGCCTGCTGTCGCCGTTGCCGCGGATCACCACCAGCGAGGGCCTCCAGATCGGCCAGGGCCTGTTGGCTGAGGCTGCGCTTGTGGGCACGGGCCCGGCGCTGAAGAAGGATGTGCAGGGGTTCGGGAAGGTCGCGGATCTGCAGGGATGGCATGGATCGCGCAGAGCAGTGCTTCCTTCAACATACTGAGAAGTCATGCAAACTGCATGCCTCCATCGGAATGCGCGAAGGGCAGAACAGCGGCAACAGCCGAGCCCTGCATGAGGGCCAGGCACCAATCGATGCGACCGCCGGACCGGACGGCATGAGGAGGTGGGGGAGGGCCGAGCACCGTCTGCTGATCGGCATCGACGCGATGTGCTGCACTGCGCCTCCTGATCGGCAGCCTCGACGTGGCGCCTGCGGGGCATCGCCGAGAAATTCGGGGTCAGTGTGAGCTTCGAGCCGTTCATGTTGTGGGAACGGCGGGGTGGCTGACAGGGTCCGCTCGGTAGCTTCAGCGATCTGTTTCGAAGGGATTGAGGAGTGGCACCTCAAACGTTTTGAAGTCCGCCTCATTGCGGGTCACCACGGTGAGATGGTTCACCTTGGCAATGGCGGCGATCATCGCGTCTTCATAGAGGGTGTTGGATTGGCGATGCATCAGCCGGGCCCAGCAGCGAAAGGCTGATCCATCCATCGGCAAAACGTTGTAGCTGAGGCTCACCAGATCCAGCCAGGCTTCGATCTCGCTGGCTTTGCCTGGGTCTTGCTCACGGGTGAGCTCAATGCCCGCCTGGATTTCGCCCAGGGTCACCGTGGCCAGATGCAGGTTGGCGTCGTCTACGCCATTGAGCCAGGCCAATACCGCGCCATGGGGGCGTGGTTTGCGCAGCTCTGAAACCACGTTGGTGTCGAGGAGATACACCGCAGCACCTACAGGCTGATCAGCTCACGCCGCCGGGCCTTCCCCCGGGGCGGCACCAGGGCTTCGCTGCGAGCCGAGGGGGCCAGCAAGAGCTCTTTGAGGGAAGGACGGGCCGCAGCCTCAAGGCGGCGCCACTCCTCAATCGGCACGAGCACCGCGGTTTCCGCTCCACGGCGAGACACAACCTGGGGCCCCTCCCGCACGCAGGCATCGAGGAGTTCACTGAACCGTGCCTTGGCGTGCTGCACCGGCCAGATCGCCATCCCTGCTCCTCCCTGAATAACCAGTCATCTGACTAGACAGTACTGGCTCCCGCTCACGGTTGGGGCTACCCAAGCCGCCCTGATCACCGACCCATGCGGCGCAACTGGCTGGCTGGCTGGATCAGGGCGCCGATCTGCTGATTGCCGCCACTGCAGCCAGTGCGTCAGCAGAGCAGTGCGTCAGCAGAGAAACAGATCAGGTCAGCGCTGCTCTGATTCAGGGGATCACATCGATCCATTCCACGTCGGCGATGCCGCGGAAATCGCTGTCCATGGTGTATATCCTGGCCTGGCGATCCCTGGCCGTGGCCAGGATGATGCTGTCTGCCATTGGCAACTGCAGGGCCTGGCTGAGCTGGGCTGCCGCCAGAGCAAGCCGGCTGTCGAGATCCACCACCACCCGCGTGGGCATCACAGGCGCTCTGCCTCGCGCTGAAAGGTGTTGGTGCCCTCAAGGCGATCACCTGAAGGGTCTGCCCAGCCCTGAGGCCGAACTGTTCGCGGACCCGCTTGGGAGCGGGACTGACGGCGGTACCACAGCAGGCGGCAGGGATCGGCCTGCAGGGCGGGATCCAGGCTTGCCAGGGTGAGACCGCTGAGTTCTGCCTGGGCCGCGAGAAGCCGATCGAACGGGTCGCGATGAGGCACACGTAAAATCCAAATCCAAGGTGCGGCTCGCCTGACGACACCGCGGATTTCCACCCCATGCTTCGGAACCACGGCCTCGGTTCCATCCGCATCACGCGGGTCGAGGGATTTACCCATGGCGACGTGGCCACGGAGCCGGTGGTGCGGATCCACACGGACCAGGGGATCGATTGCTGTGGCAAACGCTGGAGCACCCCAGTGCCAGCGTCAGCGCTGAGGTCGTGATCGCCCTGCTGGAGAAGGCCGATCAGCTTCTGACCCGGTTCGGCGCCATCACACTCCTGGCCGATCGCGCTTTCCCCAGCACCGAGCTGCTCGCCTGGTTCAGCGGTCAAACCCGCTGGAGCACTGTGATGCGGTTGCGGGCCGACACCTGGATCCACGGCACCGCTGCGCCGATGGGCTGTGAGGTGCGCCGGCTGCGGCTGCCCCGTGGCCACTGCCGTGGTTTCCGGGACGTGCAGCTCTGGGGCGACGGCAGTCAGCGGGCCAACCTGGTGCTGGCGGCAACAACCTGAACCGACCCGAGGTCGCACGCACGCCAAACCAGAACCAGGCTTCAATGAGAAGTCACCTTTTGGAGTTGCGCTCGTGTCTGCCCGCCTCACCACTGCGGCTGGAGCGGCGTTGATCGGCGCCGATGCCAAGGAACTGCACCAGGAGTTCCGGCGGGTGCTGGCAGCAGTGGCCCCGAAGCCCTTGCGAGGGGGCGAGGCGATGGGGTTTCGCGAGTTGTTGTACTTCCGGGTGGTGGCCTGCCTGAGTGAACAGGGCGTGCGGCTGACACCCGAGCAAAAGCGCGAGATCTTCTCGGTGTTTGGCCGCAGCTGCAGGCCGCAGCAGGGCAGCTGGTTGCGCCGGGAAGGCCAGCTGGTGATGCGCGGTGCCGTGCCGTTGAGCATGGATCTCTCCACGGTGAGCCGGGAACTTCGCTACCGGTACCGGTTGCTCCAGCGACCCCAAGGTGTGGTGGTGCGCAACCCTGCGATCTGCTCGGGGCAGCTTGTGTTCAGCGGCACGCGGATTCCCGTGGCCGTGGTGGTGGAGCAGTTGCGTGCTGGCGTTTCCCGCACAGAGCTGGAGGACGACTTCCCTCAGCTCAGCCGCACCGCGCTGGACTACGCCGAGATCCAGGCCCGCCTACCCAAGCCGCCCGGGCGCCCGCGTAAGGCGCTGCTCCTCCAGCGCGGCTGAGCCCCAGCGCCTTGAAGCTCTAGCTGTCGTCCACGTGGGGCTGTCGGGCGCAACGGATGCGGCCGTGTTTGCGACTGCCTTCTCGCAAGACCAGGTGGGGGTGACAGTGAACGTGGGTGACTTCATCACCCTGGCCGCGGGGGTTGATCTGCATCCCGGAGTGATTGTGCTGAGGGAGGCTGAACTCAGCGCAGTGCTGCAATGGGATCGCCTGAAAACAGCCCTGGCGTTTGCCGAACAAGCTTGCAACGGCGATCTGATCAATCGCGTTCTGGAGGTGCAGGAGGGAGGGGAGTGCCTGTTGCATGCCATCCCGCCAGAACACGTCACCTGATCCTCAAACCCCCACCCTCTGCAACACCTGCCGGTAAAGATCAGGTGGCGAGAGGCTGGGGATCAGGTCGCCGCGCTCATCCAGATCACTGAGGCTGGGGTAGCGACCGATCAGGCGGTTGGGCAACTGCTCGCCGAGGAGCAGGGCCACGGAGGCGCTGCCGTGGTCGGTGCCACGGGAGCCGTTTTCGCGAAGGCGACGGCCGAATTCACTCACCGCCAGCAGAGTGACCGCCGGGCGGTTGGGCAGGCGCTCCAGGCCAGTGGTCAAGGCGGCGAGGGCGGTGGCAAGTTCACTAAGCACCCGGCCGTGGCGGACAGCCTGGCCGACATGGGTATCGTAGCCGCCCTGGGCGAGCTGGAGCACGGGCGGACAGGCGCCGCTGCCGATCAGCCGCAGGGCGAGGGCCACCTGCTGGCCGAGCGCCCCGCGGGGGATCGCCAGGCCAGGGGGCAGGGGCGCCAGCTCACGGCGCAGGCGCTGCAGTTGCTGCATGCCGGCCTGCTCGAGGGCGAGCATCTGGCGCAGCACGGCATTGGCGCCGGCTTCCGCCGGATCGAAGCCGGCCCCTTGGCGGCCGCGCAGCTCGGCGGACGAGAGCTGGAGGGCCAGGGCCTTGCCTCCTTCCATGGCCGGGCAGCCGGCGGGGCCAAGGGCCAGCAACGGGCCTGGCTGCTGGCGCTGATCGAGGGCAGCCGCCAGCCAGCCGCTGCCTTCACCCGAGGGGGAAGCGGTGGCCCACTGGTCGGCGGCCTTGAAGTGGCTGCGGTTGGGCCGGGGCCAGCCCACCCCGAGGGCAAAGGCCAGCCGCTGGCTCTGCCAGAGGGGCAGCAGCGGCGCCAGGGCGGGATGGAGTGCCAGGCCCGCGACCAGGGGCAGGGCCTCACCCCCATCGAGGGCCAGGGTGGGCCTGGCCTGGCGGTAGAGGGGATCGGCGATCGGGGCGAGGGTGTTGAGGCCGTCGTTGCCGCCGCGCAGCTCCAGGAGCACCAGCACCGAGCGGCTGCGGGGCGAACCAGCTCCACCCGAAGACCAACGCCCACCAGCGAGGGCAGCCCCGGCGGAGCTGGCGAGCAGCAGCGAAAGAAGGGAGCGGCGTTTCATGCCAGTTGCCACACGGGATCGGCAAACAGGGCCGAGAGCGTGGCGCGGCTGGGCGTCGCGGGCAGGGCCAGGCCCAGGGGCGGAATCGGCGTGAGGGTGGGGGGTAGTTCTGGGGGCAGCTGGGCGCTGGCCCACACCTCCTCATCGGCGAGCAGGGCCTGGAGGCTGCGGCGCCGGGCCTGCAGCCAGCGCAGATTCAGCCACTGGGCGTTGTGGGGCCAGCCCTTCACCGAGGGCGGCTCGAAGGGCGCCTGGCCCATGGCGCGCAGGCCGCGCAGGCTGATGGCCAGTGCATCGGGGTGACGGCTGCCGAGCAGGTGCAGGCTGCGGGCCACCACCTCCAGAGGATTAGCCAGTCGCTGGCCCTGCTGCCGGCTGCGGATCGCTTCCGGACTGGCCTCGATCGCCTGGAGCAACCAGGGAATGGAGAGCTGCTGCTGGCGCCAGCCATTGGCGAGTGCCTCCAGCCGCTGGGGCGGTGGCGGCGTGCCCACCCGCTGCAGCCAGAGGCGGCTGGTGATGTGGCGGGCGGTGGCGGGCTGCTGGGCCAGCCAGGCGGCCAGGCTCTCTCCATCAAAGGCGGCGGTGCGGCCGAGGATGGTTTTGGGGCCGGGATCATGGCGGCGGGGATCGAGCTGCAGCTGCCGATCGGCCGTGAGCCGGTAGCCGGTGAGGGCACGGGCCGCTTCTCGCACATCGCGCTCGCTGTAGTGACCCTCACCGAGGGAAAAGAGCTCCAGCAGCTCACGGGCCAGGTTTTCGTTGGGGTTGCGGCGGTGGTTGGCAGGGCCGTTGAGCGAAAGCTGAAGGGCCGGATCCAGCACCATCGCGGTGAGCAGGGCGGTGTAGCTGCCGGCCAGGTGCTGGTGGATCGTGGCGATCTGCTGCTCCAGCAAGGCGGCATCGGGCATCTGCTGCCAGCTCACCGGGAAGACGCCAAGCCAGAGCTGGATGCGGGCAGCCTCGGCCGCAGGGATCGTGCCGTTACCCCAGGCCAGGGTGGCCAGCCACTGGCGTTGCAGCGCCTCAGCACGCTGCCGCCGGCAGGCGCCGCGCTGCTGCGCTGGCAGGGCAGAGCAGGTGATCGCGGCACTCGCGGAAGGCATGACTTTCATGATCACCCCAACCACAGCACCAGCGCGGGCACGGTGAGGGCATAGAGGAGCGAAAGCGGCCAGCCGTAGCGGAGCACATCAAGAAAGAGGTAGCGGCCGGGGCCGAAGACCATCAGGTTGGTCTGGTTGCCGATGGGGAGAGAAAGCTCTGGCTGGCGGCGAACACCACGGAGGTGATCAACAGCATGGGGGGCAGCTGCAGGCCAGGGGCGAGGTTGGCAGCAATCGGCAGCAGCAGGGCGATGTCCCAGCGGATGGCGCGCAGGGCGCTGCCGGCATCGAGGCAGTCGCCGAGCACGAGCATGCCCACCGCCAACAGCACAGCGGCCATCACGCAAACCGCAAGGGTGATCCAGGCCGATGGCGTGATCACTGGGCGGGCGGCAAACGCCGCACCACCCGCGCGAAGCGACGCTGATCGGGCCGGATGATCACGTTGAAGCTGAGCACAGGGGAGGTGAAGCCCTGGTCGTGTTCGATCAGCTTGGCGAACTGCTGAAGCAGCCGATCACACACCTGGCGCACCTGCTCAGGCGGCAGTGCGGTGTCGGCCGCAATCAAGGCCACCAGTTCCGGGTAGCGGAGCTGGAGCGGCTTGGGCTTGGGTTCGAGCGGCGGTGGTGTCGACAGCGGCGGAGGCAGTTGCGCCGGCACAGACCCCCGCTGGGGCCTGAACCAACGCCGCAGGGCCGCCAAGAAGGCACGCACGGGCATGGCAGCAGCCTCAGCCCGCGGCAGGAGCAGCGGGCTTCTTGGGGCGAATGGACATGCGGGCAAACTTGCGCTCGGGTACGGCAGGCTTGCCTTCTGTCGCCGGCCTGGCCGGAGCCGTGACGGCCGTGAGGATGATCACGGGCGACACGAAATTGGTTTGGCTGTCGATCAGGCCAGCGAATTTATCGAGCAGCGCGAGGCTCACCTTGCGCACCTGGCCTGCAGGGAGCTCGGTTTCAGCGGCGACAACGTCGACGAGTTCTTTCAGGTTCATGGGATGGATCCGCCAACGGCGGGAGGGTGGATGGAGAAATAACTGGGCTCCGTCAACGACGGGGCACCACGAAAAATACCGATTTACCTTGGAAGCAGCGATTGAGACTCATGTACTGGCCGGCGTCGGCATTGGCCAATGGTCGCGACAAGGCCGATTTTTCGTGGTGCCCGACGGCTGTTCTCCGTGTTAAAAATACACCGGCAGCGGGGGGTAAGCAAGTTGGGGAAGAAGCTGCCATGCCTGAGTTTGAAGATGGCCAGGGCGCAGGGACCATTAGGAGTTTGCTGAAAAACCCCGCCACCTCTGCGAGAATGGGCCAACTGCCCCAGGTTTGATGCGAGGTCAGCAGGAGCGCAGCGGCTCCTTGTTCTCCTACGTCTCGATCGAGGAGCGGATCCCG
>NZ_JAYGID010000034.1:0-14503 GCF_034931685.1 Synechococcus sp. CCY9202 | reverse complement strand
GGGGCGAGCCCGCCCGGGCGGCCGCCTGGCTCGCGCAGCGGGCAGCGGACAGCGACGCCCCAGAGGGCGAGCCCACGGCCGATCCCCCTAGCCTGGCTCGGGAGCCTGGACCATGAGCGACACCGACACCCCCACCACGGCACCGGAAACACCCTCCGGTTCACCCGTTGGTACAGGACCACCAGCGCCGATTCGCATCCCTGCCGCGTCGAGCGCCCTCTCCGATCAGGGGATGGCCGACAGCGGTGCTGAGACCGGGTCTGTTGACGGGGCTGATGCCTTTCCAGGGGAAGTGGAGATGACCCTGATGGAGCATCTCGACGAGCTGCGCAACCGCGTTCTGCGCAGCCTGCTGGCGGTGGCGATTGCGGCGGCGGGCTGCCTGGTGGTGGTGCGTCCGTTGGTCAGGTTGCTGGAGGTTCCGGCGCAGGGCATCCGCTTCCTGCAGCTGGCGCCGGGAGAGTTTCTGTTCGTCTCCCTGAAGGTGGCGGGCTACGCCGGCCTCAGCCTGGCCCTTCCCTATGTGCTCTACGAGATTCTCGGGTTCGTGCTGCCTGGCCTGACCCGGCGGGAACGGCAACTGGTGGCCCCGGCGGTGGCGGGATCGGCGGTCTTGTTCGTCGCCGGTCTCGCCTTTGCCTGGTGGGCCCTGGTGCCAGCCGCACTGCGCTTCCTGGTGAACTACGGCGCGGATGTGGTCGAGCCGCTCTGGTCGATCGAGCGCTATCTGGACTTTGTCCTGTTGCTGATGGTGGCCACAGCCCTGGCCTTCCAGTTGCCGGTGCTGCAGCTGCTGCTGGGCGCCCTCGGCCTGATCCGGGCCAAGGTGATGCTGGCGGGCTGGCGCTGGGTGCTGCTGGTCGCGGCCATTGCCGGAGCCGTGCTGACGCCGTCCACGGATCCGTTCACAATGCTGCTGCTCAGCGGCGCGATCACAGCCCTCTACCTGGTCGGTGTGGCCCTGGTGGCCCTGGCTGAGCGGGTGCGGCCTGCCGCTCCGGCTGCAACTGGCTGAGGCCACGGGCCAGTGCCTCTGGATCGATTCCTCTGACTGCTGCCACGTGCCGCTGCCGCTGCAGCAACGGCTCATCGCTCAGAGCAGGAATTCGCTGGCCCGTGCGGGCGGGAGTTCCAGGGCCAGATGCATCGCCTTGCCGAGGCGGGGGCGATCGCCGGTGCTGCTGAGCCAGCTGCGAACCTGCTCGGCCACTCCCATGCCGTTCAGGGCGCCCACCAGCTCCTCGATCCGATCGGCATACTCCTCGGCGCTGAGCGGAAACGACTGCTGCTCGAGATAGGCCCACATCACCTGCAGGTAGAGACGGCCGCGTCGCTGCACCAGTTGGAGGTCGTAGGAGGCTTGCCAGCGGCGCCGCAGAATCCCCACCACTTCCTCAACGGAGAGGGGGCCTTGGCGGCCGGCGGCGCCGGATTCGGACACAGGTGCAGCGCGAACTCCACGACAGCATGTTGCAGCCAGCCTGGCCTGGCCCCCCCGGTGGCGGACGTGCCGGGCTGGGCAAGGTTCATAATGGGCGCCACGTTGCCTCGGTCCCGACGACCGTCAGCCCCGCATGACCCAGATGCCTGCGAGCGATGTGCCCGGAATGGGTCGTCGGCAGTTCATGAACCTGCTCACCTTCGGTTCGCTCACCGGGGTGGCTCTCGGGGCTCTCTATCCGGTGGTGAACTATTTCATCCCTCCCCGGGCCGCTGGCAGTGGTGGCGGCACCACGGCCAAGGATGAGCTCGGCAACACCGTGACGGCCACGGGCTGGCTGGACACCCACAAGGAGGGAGATCGAAGCCTGGTGCAAGGCCTCAAGGGCGATCCCACCTATCTGATCGTTGAAGGTGCCGACGCGATCGGCAGCTACGGCATCAACGCGATCTGCACCCACCTCGGCTGCGTGGTGCCCTGGAACAGCGGCGCCAATAAGTTCATGTGCCCCTGCCACGGCAGCCAGTACGACGCCACCGGCAAGGTGGTGCGCGGTCCGGCGCCCCTGTCCCTGGCCCTGGCGAACGTGTCGGTCGAGAACGACACCGTGTTCCTCAGCCAGTGGACCGACACCGATTTCCGCACGGGTGAGAAGCCCTGGTGGGTCTGAGCCGCATCCCTTTCCTCTCCGCCCGTCCAGCCGCCCTCTCTCCCATGCGCCGCCTCGTTTCCCTTCTGCTCGGCTCTGTCCTGGCCTGCGGTGTGCTCATCAGCGCCGCAGCCCCCAGCTGGGCCTATCCCTTCTGGGCCCAGCAGAACTACGCCAGCCCCCGCGAAGCCACGGGCAAGCTGGTCTGTGCCAACTGCCATCTCGCCAAGAAGGCCACCCGGATTGAGGTGCCTCAGGCGGTGATGCCGGACACCGTCTTCAAGGCGGTGGTCGAGATCCCGTACGACACTGCAGTGCAGCAGGTCTCCGGTGATGGCAGCCCCGCCGGGCTCAACGTGGGTGCCGTGGTGATGCTGCCGGATGGTTTCACCCTGGCGCCTCAGGATCGTCTGACCGAGGAACTGAAGGAAGAAACGGCCGGCATTTACTACACCCAGTACAGCGACGACCAGCCCAACATCCTGCTGGTGGGTCCATTGCCTGGTGATCAGCATCAGGAGATCGTCTTCCCGATCCTCTCGCCCGATCCTGCTGCTGACAGCAGCATTCACTTCGGCAAGTATTCGATCCACGTGGGTGGCAATCGCGGTCGCGGCCAGGTCTATCCCACCGGTGAGAAGTCGAACAACACGGTCTATACGGCCTCCGTGGCTGGCCAGGTGAGCGCCATCACCCCGGCCGATGGTGGCGGCACTGTGGTGGAGATCACCACCGCCGATGGCACCACCGTGAGCGACACCGTGCCCGCCGGCCCCAGCCTGATCGTGGCGGTGGGTGATGCGGTCGAAGCCGGTGCCCCGATCTCCAACGACCCGAATGTGGGCGGCTTCGGTCAGATCGATACCGAGATCGTGCTGCAGGATCCCGTGCGCATCTATGGCCTGCTCGCCTTCTTCGCCTCAGTGGCCCTGGCCCAGATCATGCTGGTGCTGAAGAAGCGCCAGATTGAGAAGGTGCAGGCCGCCGAAGGCGTCTGATGCCCTTTGCCCTGTTCACGTCTCCTGGGCCCCTGGTCTTCCAGCTGGGCCCTTTTGCGCTGCGCTGGTATGGCCTGCTGATCGCCCTGGCGGTGCTGGTGGGCCTGCTGCTCTCCAGCCGGCTGGCCCGCAGACGCGGCATTGATCCCAGCCTCGTGGCCGACCTGCTGCCCCTGCTCGTGCTCGGGGCGGTGCTGGGGGCCCGCCTCTATTACGTGAGCCTGGAGTGGCGCCAGTTTCAGGACAACCCCCTGGAAGCCCTGGCGATCTGGCGTGGTGGCATCGCCATCCACGGTGCCCTGATCGGCGGTGTTCTCACCACGATCCTCTTCTGCCGCTGGCGGGCGCTGCCTTTCTGGAGCCTGCTCGATGTGCTGGTGCCTTCGGTGGCCCTGGGCCAGGCGATCGGACGCTGGGGCAACTTCTTCAATTCCGAAGCCTTCGGCCTGCCCACCGACCTTCCCTGGAAGCTCTACATCCCCCTGGCCCATCGTCCGGTGGAATTTCTGGAGCGCACCGGCTTTCATCCCACCTTTCTCTATGAATCCATCTGGAATCTGGGGGTCTGTGCGCTGCTGCTCCTGCTCTTCCGCAGCGGCAGCCGCGGTCGCATCGCCCTCCCGGCTGGCGCCCTGAGCTGCATCTACCTGATGGCCTACAGCAGCGGCCGCATCTGGATCGAAGGGCTGCGCCTCGATCCGCTCTGCCTGTTCTCTCAGCCCCCCTTCTGCAGCGGTGGTCTGCGCATGGCCCAGCTGATGAGCCTGCTGCTGATCGCTCTGGGCGGCCTCGGCCTCTGGTGGCTCTACGGTCGCCACAGATCCCTGCCCGATCCTTCCGGCGTGTCGTCCCAGCCATGAGTGAACATCCGGTGTGGATCGTCGGTGCCGGACCCGGTGCCCCTGATCTGCTCACCCTGCGGGCGGCCCGGCTGCTCGAGCAGGCCGACGTGCTGGTCTGGACCGATTCCCTGGTCAATCCCCAGATCGCGGCCCTGGCCCCCGCGACCTGCGAACGGATCCGGACCAGCACCCTCACGCTTGAAGAGGTGATGGAGGTGGTGCTCGATCGAGCCCGCCAGGGCCGACGGGTGGTTCGCCTCCACGATGGTGATCCCTGCCTCTATGGGGCCCTGGCCGAACAGATCTGTCGCCTCGCCGACGCCGACATCGGTGTGGAGGTGGTGCCTGGCCTCAGTGCCTACCAGGCCACTGCTTCGGCTCTTCAGAGCGAACTCACGATTCCGGGCCTGGTTCAGACGATCGTGCTCAGCCGCGCCGGTGGGCGCACGGGGGTGCCGGAGCGCGAGAGCCTGGAACGGCTCGCAGCACTGCGGGCCTCCCTCTGCCTTTATCTGAGTGCTCGCCATGTGGAGGAGGTGCAGGCGGAGCTGTTGCGCCACTATCCGGCCGACACCCCCGTGGCGATCGGCTATCGGGTGAGCTGGCCGGATCAGTGGCTCACGGTGGTGCCCCTGGAGCGCATGGCGGCCGTGAGCCGGGAGAAGGAGCTGATCCGCACCACCCTCTATGTGGTGAGTCCGGCCCTCAAGGCACCGGCCGAAGCGCGTTCGAAGCTCTATTCCGCCAGCCACAACCACCTGTTCCGCGGCGGCGCCTGAATCGTCAGCTGGCGATCGGCTGCTGGGGGGCGAGCTCGGCAACTCCTGCGGTGGCCTCGCCATACAACTCCTGGGCCAGTTGGCTGCGGACACAGCTGCAACCCAGCCGCGCCACGATCGCTTCGAGGTCGATGGCGGCATTGCCGAGGCAGCAGGTGCCACCCGGTGAGGGCGTCACGTTGAACACAAGCCCGGGGATCGGTTCGAGCCGCGCCTCACCGAGCATCAGGCGGCGCTCCTGCTTGTTGATCAGCTGGGGTCTGACGCCGCCGTAGCCCTCGGCGAAGCTGAGATCCTGCAGCTGCATGCCCGGCACGATCTTGCGGGCATCGGCCAGGAACAGGCGCCGCCGCAGCCAGGGCACTTCGAAGAGCAGGTTCTTGAGGATGTAGTTGCGGATATCGGTGATCTTCAGCAGCTGCCAGAACACGGCCAGCACCGCCCAGTCGAGCCGCAGCACCTGCAGGAACTCCCAGAAGGAGGCGGGCTTGTAGCGCTCCAGCAGGGGCAGGAGCAGGGCTGTGGGGCCGAAGCGTGTCTTGCCGGGTGCCCGCACGTCCGGGTCGCCGTGGATGGCGGCGAAGGGCAGTTTGTCGTTCTGCACGGTGTAGACCTTGCCGCGCAGCAGATCCGGCGTGAAGTAGAAGCTGCCGGCCACTGGCAGGCAGGAGTACTCGAGCCCAAAGCCCATGCGCTGCGCCATCAGCAGGCTATGGGCCCCGGCATTCACCACCACATGCCGGGCCACGATCTCCTGCACCACCTCTGGACCCGCCACCTGGCGTGCCGATGCTGAAGCTGCTCCGGCCCCAGGTATGACCCGCAGCCGAACCCGGAAGCCCTCCCCCTCCGGCTCGATCGCCTCCACCGTGGTGCCCAGGCGGAGATCGAGGTGGCGGTCGCTGCCGCTGACCGCCTGCTGAGCCTGCTGCACAAACGACTCGGAGAGCGCCTCGTAATCCACCGCCGTGTAGGTGCGGCGAATGCCGATCGCCCCCAGGGGCTCAGGCCTGAGCTGGCCGTTCACCCGGGCCACCTGGGGCTCCCATTCAGCGATCTGCTCCTTCTCCAGCCATTCCATGGCCGGGAAATGGGGCGCAAAACGCTCGAACCGCTCCCTCAGAAAAGAGCATTCCTGCTCCCCCACGCCAAGCACCATCTTCGGGGTGCGGAAGACGCAGCGCTCGCGCGTGGCCGGATCCAGCAGGTCGGCGTAGTGAACGATCATCTCGGCCGTGCGCTTCACCCGCACAGCCTTCTCGAGGGTGTAGTTGGTCTCGATGTCACCGCAGTGGATCGTCTGGCTGTTGTTGGTGGCGCGCGAATTCACCTGGGCCAGGCGGCCATAGCGTTCCACCAGGGTCACGTGGTTGAGATCGGTGTAGCGGGCCAGCTCGAACAGCAGCGCCGTGCCGCACACACCACCGCCCACGATCAGCACATCCGTGTGCGCTGCCCCCTGCTGACCCGTTCCCACCATTGCTGCCGGTTGTTCGATCAGTGCCTGGCCTCCATGGTCGCCGATCACCACGCAGGGGTGGGGCTTGCCCGGAACCGAAGCCTGGACGGGTTGTTCGGCCGCCGTGGCAGGACGGGTGATGGTTTAAGCTCCGTTCAAGGCAGCGGTTTCCGCAGCCGCCGGGATGATGGACCATCATTCGGTTGGCCTGAGTTCAGACTCAGAACCAGACAAAAAGGGCGATTAGCACAGCGGTAGCGCACTTCCTTCACACGGAAGGGGTCACTGGTTCGAATCCAGTATCGCCCATTTTATGGATTCACTCAGCATCCCTTGGCTGGTTGATTTCAGAATCAGCTGGCAGGTTTTCATGTCATTGGGCGACACTTTTTCAGTCCATTGTGCGGCACTTTCTCCGGCCGGGCGATCAGCAGATTCTGGGTAGCAGTTCTCCGCTCAGCGGTCTGAGCACGCGGCTGCTGCCGTAGGCGGTACGCAGCAGCACGGGGGCCTCCCCCCGCTCGGGCAGTACCGAGCCGATCCAGCCGCCGCCCCAGGTCTCCAGCAGGGGGGCCACCCGATCAATGCTCTCCGCAGGCACCACGGCCAGGAAGCGTCCCTCATTGGCCAGGTGCAGGGGCTCGAAGCCCAGCAGGTCGCAGCAGCGGGCCACCGGCTCGATCACCGGGAGCTGCTCCTCCTCGATCTGCAGCGTCAGCCCGGCCGCCAGCGCCAGCTCCTGCAGGGCGCTGGCCAGACCACCGCGAGTGAGATCCCGCAGGCAGTGGATCCCCACACCCCGCTGCAGCAGCTGCTGCACCAACGGCCAGAGGGGAGCGCAGTCGCTCAGCACCGGAGGATCGAGCTGCAGCCCATGGCGGGCGGCGAGGATCGCCACCCCGTGCCGGCCCAGATCCCCACTGACCAGCAGCTGATCCCCGGCGGCAATCCGGGAGGGATGGATTGCCTGCGGCGCCTCCACCACGCCGATGCCGCTGGTGTTGATGAACAGGCCGTCCGCCTTACCCCGCTCCACCACCTTGGTGTCGCCGGTCACGATCGTGAGGCCGCAGGCACGGGAGGCGGCCACCATCGAGCCCACGACACGCCGCAACAGGCTGAGTGGCAGCCCCTCTTCGAGAATCAATGCCACGCTCAGGTGCAGCGGACGGGCCCCGGCCATGGCGAGGTCGTTGGCGGTGCCGGTGATCGCCAGGGAGCCGATGTCGCCGCCGGGAAACTCCAGCGGCTGCACCACGTAGCTGTCGGTGGTGAAGGCGAGCTGCCCCGGGGGAAAGGTCAGGCTGGCGGCGTCGTGCAGCAGCTGCTGCGGATCGGCGTAGAGGCGCCGCAGCTCCTGGTCGATCAGCTGCTGCATCAGGGTGCCGCCACCCCCATGGGCCAGCCGGATCCGGGCGTTCTCCTCCATCCGGCTCAGTTGGGGCGGTAGCGGTGGTAGGCGGCGCAGGCCCCTTCACTCGACACCATCGGGGCACCCAGGGGATGTTCCGGGGTGCAGCTGCTGCCGAAGGCGGGGCAGTCGCAGGGGCGCCGCACCCCGCGCAGGATCTGGCCGGCGATGCAGACCGGTGGGTGCTGCGGCTCCTGCGACTCCTGCGGCTGCTGCGCCGCCGCAGGCTGGGGCTGCTCGAGCAGCTGCGGCCGGTGATGGCCCACCTCCAGGGCGGCATAGGCCGGGCGCAGGGCCAGTCCGCCGGCCGGGATCACCCCCAGGCCGCGCCAGGGCTGATCCACCACCTCAAACACCGCCTCGATCAGCTGCTGGGCCTCGGGATTGCCCCCTTCCTGCACCACTCGCCCGTAGGCGTTGGCCACGGCGCTCTCGCCGGCCTCCAGCAGCTGGACGCAGCGCAGGATGCCGGCCATCAGCTCCACGGGTTCGAAGCCGCTGATCACCACCGGCACCCCCTGCCGCTGCACCAGCCCCTGCAGCTCCGCCGTGCCCATCACCGCCCCCACGTGGCCCGCCGCCAGAAAGCCCTGCACCTGGTTGTCGGGTCCGCTCAGGATCGCCTCCATGGCCGGAACCACACGCACATGGGCCGGCAGCAGGGCCAGATTGGCCAGCTTCAGGGCCGTGGCCTGGCGCGCCAGCAGGGCCGTGGCCGGGGCGGTGGTCTCGAACCCCACCGCCAGGAACACCACCAGTCGATCGGGATGGGACTGGGCCAGAGCGATGGCCTGCAGGGGGCTGGTGAGCAGGCGCACGTCACCGCCGGCGGCCCGCACACCCAGCAGATCATCACCACTGCGGCTGCCGGGAACGCGCAGCATGTCTCCGTAGGAGCAGAGGATCACCTCCGGCTGGCGCGCCAGATCCAGGGCTGCATCCAGGGTGGCCGCGGGGGTGACACAGACCGGGCAGCCCGGACCGTGGATCAGGCGGATCCCTTCGGGCAGCAACTGATCCAGGCCCCAGCGCACGATGGCGTGGGTCTGGCCGCCGCACACTTCCATCAGGGTCCAGGGCCGGGTCGCGGTGGCCGCCAGTTGCGCGGCCAGGCGCTCCACCGCAGCCGCGGAGCGGGCGTACCGCCTGTCGGCTGCCGGAACGGTCGTGCTCACCAGGGCCCCGGTGCCGCAGCGGCCGCGGCCGGGCGGAAGGTCTGCACCGCCAGCATGTAGTGAGCTCGCTCGAATTCGCTGGGGTTGGGGCAACGGCTCTGGCTCATGCAACCGATCAGCTCGCGCACGGAGAAATGGTCGTGCTCCGCCAGCCACTGGCGCAGCTCCTCCTCCAACCCGGACAGGCGCTGGGGGCCATGGCGCAGCAGCGCCCCCACCACCTGGGTGACGCAGGCGCCCGCCATCAGCAGGCGCACCGCATCGGTGCCGCGGTGTACCCCGCCGCTGCCGGCCAGATCGAGCGGTTCATGGCCGTGCAGCAGGGCGATCCAGCGCATCGGCAGGCGGAGATCGTGGGGGGTGGAGAGCAGCAGGTTGGGGCGCACCTCCAGGGTCTCGATGTCGATGTCGGGCTGATAGAAGCGGTTGAACAGCACCAGGCCATCGGCGCCGGCCTCGCGCAGGCGCCGCACCATCGCGGCCAGATTGGTGAAGAAGGGGCTCAGCTTCACGGCCAGCGGCAGGCCCACCTCGGCGCGCACTTCCCGCACGATTTCCTCCACTTCGGCTTCGATGGCGGCGCTGGAGAGGAGCGGATCGGTGGGCAGGGCATAGATGTTCAGCTCGATCGCCGCCGCCCCCGCCGCCTCCATCCGCCGGGCGGTCTCCACCCAGCGGCCGGGGTGGGTGCCATTGAGGCTGGCGATCACCGGAATCGACAGATGCTGACGGGCCCAGTCGAGATGACGCAGATAGAGAGCATCACCGTCATGGCTGATCGCCGCTTCCGGCACATAGCTCAGTGCTTCGCCGTAGCTGTCGCTGCCCAGCAGCAGGTGGCGGTGCAGATCGAGCTGCTGCTGTTCGATCTCCTCCTGGAAGAGGGAGTGCAACACGATCGCGCCGGCTCCGGCCCGTTCCAGGGCCAGCAACACGTCCGGATCTTCGCTGAGGGGGCGGGCCGCCCCCACCACCAGGGGGCTGCGCAGCTCCAGGCCGAGATAGGTGGTGGACAGGTCGGGGCTCATGGCTGCACCTCCGGCTCAGTTGTGGCCACGCCGGCCAGGCTTCGATAGAGCTCCCAGCGCTGATCGACATGGGCCTGGGCCTGCCGTGCCAGTTGCCGTGCCCGCTCCGGCTGGCTGTAGCTGAGCATGCGGAAGCGGTTTTCAGAGGCCATCACCTCAGCCAGGGGCCGCCGGGGGCTGGGGCTGTCGAGCTGAAGGGGCGTCTCACCCCGCTCGCTGCGGCGGGGGTCGTAGCGGTAGAGCAGCCAGCGCCCCGCCTCCACCAAGGCGCGCTGGTGCGCCATGCCCTGGGCCATGTCGATGCCGTGGGCGATGCAGTGGGAATAGGCGATCAGCAGTGAGGGACCGGGATAGCTCTCGGCCTCGAGGAAGGCCCGGATCGTGTGCTCATCGCGGGCCCCCATCGCCACGCTGGCCACGTAGACGTTGCCGTAGGTCATCGCCATCAGGCCCAGATCCTTCTTGGGGGAGGCCTTGCCACCGGCGGCGAACTTGGCCACCGCACCGGTGGGGGTGGCCTTCGACATCTGCCCACCGGTGTTCGAGTACACCTCCGTGTCCAGCACGAGCACGTTCACGTCGCGGCCGCTGGCCAGCACGTGATCCAGACCGCCGAAGCCGATGTCGTAGGCCCAGCCGTCGCCCCCCACCAGCCAGACGCTGCGCTTCACCAGGGCATCGGCCAGATCGAGCAGGCGACGGGCGCGCTCCTCACCGGGGAGGCGCTCGAGGCGGTGCTGCAGATGGCGCCGCAACTCCTGCACCCGTTGGCGCTGGGCCTCGATGCCGGCCTCATCGCTCTGGTCGGCCTCGCGCAGGGATTCGGCCAACGCTGGCGGCACCAGCCCCTCCAGGAGGTCCAGGGCCATGCGGCGTTGCTGGTCGATCGCCACCCGCATGCCGAAGCCGAATTCGGCGTTGTCTTCGAACAGGGAGTTGCTCCAGGCCGGACCACGCCCGGCGGCATTGGCGCTCCAGGGGGTCGTGGGCAGGTTGCCGCCATAGATCGAGGAGCAGCCCGTGGCGTTGGCCACCACCATGCGATCGCCGAACAGCTGGGTGGCGAGCTTGAGGTAGGGGGTCTCGCCGCAGCCGGCGCAGGCCCCGGAGAATTCGAACAGGGGCTGCTGCAGCTGCTGCTGGCCGATCTTGTGGAGGTTGAGGCCGTCCCGCGGCACCTCGGGCAGGGAGAGGAAGAAGTCCCAGTGCTGGCGCGCCTGCTGCCGCAGGGGCCGCTGCGGCGCCATGTTGATCGCCTTGCGCCTGGGCTCGCTGCGGTCGCGAGCCGGGCACACCGCCACGCAGAGGGCGCAGCCGGTGCAGTCTTCCGCGCCCACCTGGATCGTGAAGGCCTGCTCAGCGAAGGCATGGTCGCGGGCCGGGGCCTGGCGGAAGCCTGCCGGAGCCGCGGCCAGGGCCTCGGGCGCCACCACCTTGGCGCGGATCACCGCATGGGGACACACCATCACGCACTTGCCGCACTGCACGCAGAGATCGCTCTCCCAGACCGGCACCTCGGCGGCGATGTTGCGCTTCTCCCAGCGGGCCGTGCCCACGGGCCAGGTGCCGTCGCAGGGGAGGGCGCTCACCGGCAGGGTGTCCCCCTGGCGCTCCAGCATCGGCGCGATCACCTGGCGCACGAAATCAGGTGCTGCAGCGAGGCGCTCCACCAGGGACGGGGTGTCCGCCATGGCCTGGCCCGCCGCCCCGACGGCTAGGGCGGCGTCAGGTTGCGCATCACTGGCTTCGGCGTCAAAGCCTTGCCAGTCGAGCGGCAGCAGGTGATCGAGCGCCGCGTCCAGGGCGCGCAGGTTCATCGTCACTACCGCCTCCCCCTTGCGGCCATAGGACTTGTGGATGGCGGCGCGGATCCGTTCGATCGCGGCCTCCCTGGGCAGCACTCCGCTCAGGGCGAAGAAGCAGGCCTGCATCACGGTGTTGATGTGGCCGCCCATGCCCGCCTCCTGCGCCACCCGATCGGCCGCGATCACCCAGACCCGCAACCCCTGCCGCCGGATCGGCCGCCGCAGGGAGTCCGGCAGGCGCCGCCAGGTCTCCTGCGGATCGAATGGACTGTTCAGCAGGACGGTGCCACCGGCCTCGATGCCCTCCAGCAGGGCGAAGCGACCGACGAAATCCCACTGGTGACAGGCCACCAGGGTGGGGCGCTGGATCAGGTAGGTGGAGCGGATCGGCCGCGGCCCGAAGCGCAGGTGCGAGACCGTGACGGAGCCGGATTTCTTGGAGTCGTAGACGAAATAGCCCTGAGCGAACAGATCGGTGCTCTCGCCGATGATCTTGATCGTGCTCTTGTTGGCGCCCACCGTTCCATCGGAGCCGAGGCCGTAGAACACGGCCCGCACCTCCCGGCTTGTTGTTTCTCGGCCTGAGGTGTGACGGTCGGCTGTCTCGCTGCTGGCCCTGTCGCTGGTGCCTTCGCAGACGAACTCCGGATCGATCGGCAGGGAGCGGTGGGTCAGGTCATCGGTGATGCCCACCGTGAAATGGTTCAGGACAGCTGCGGTTCGATCAACGGTGGTTCGATCAATGGTGGTTGGATCAACGGTCGGCGCAGCCGCTCCCCCGGCCGCAGAGACGCCTGGAGTGGTCGCCAGCCCTGTGCCTCCTGGCAGCAACCGGGCCAGATGGTCGACCACGGCCTTCACCATCGCTGGCGTGAATTCTTTGGAAGACAGTCCGTAGCGGCCGCCCAGCACCCGAGGCGCCGGCCGATCGGGATGGAGCAGTGGCCAGGCTTCGGCCAGGGCGGCCAGCACATCGAGGTAGAGCGGCTCGCCGCTGGCGCCCGGATCCTTGCAGCGATCCAGCACCGCCACGGCCTTCACCGTGGCCGGCAGCGCGGCCACGAAGGTGTCCGCCGCGAAGGGTCGGAACAGGCGCACCTTGACCAGCCCCACCCCGCCGGCCGCAGGGTCTGAGCGGTTGAGCCACTCCAGCGTTTCGTGGGCCGTTTCGCAGCCCGATCCCATCAGCACCAGGACGCGCTTCGCATCGGCAGGCCCCACATACTCAAAGGGCGCATACCGGCGTCCACTGAGGGCCGCGAACCGGTCCATCGCCTCGGCCACCAGCTGCGGGGCGGCGTCGTAGAAGCGGTTCACCGATTCGCGTGCCTGGAAATACACGTCCGGGTTCTGGCTGGTGCCGCGGATCACCGGATGGTCGGGGCTGAGGGCCCGGGCCCGGTGCTCGGCGATGGCGTCGTCGGGAATCAGCTGCCGCAGCAGGGCATCGTCGATCGGGGTGATCTTCTGAATCTCATGGGAGGTGCGGAAGCCGTCGAACACATGCAGGAACGGCAGGCGGCTGCGCAGGCTGGCGCGGGCGGCGATGGCGGCGAAGTCGCCGGCTTCCTGCACCGAGGCGGAGCAGAGGATGGCGCAGCCGCTGCCGCGGGTGGCCATCACATCGCTGTGGTCGCCGAAGATCGACAGGCCCTGCGCCGCCAGGGAGCGGGCGGCAACGTGCAGCACCACCGGCGTCAGCTCCCCCGCCAGCTTGTAGAGGTTGGGGATCATCAGCAACAGCCCCTGCGACGCCGTGAACGTGGTGGTGAGCGCGCCGGCCTGCAGGGCCCCATGCACCGCCCCGGCCGCTCCCGCCTCGCTCTGCAGTTCCACCACCGTGGGCACCGCACCCCAGAGGTTGGGACGCTTCTCATTCGCCCAGGTGTCGGCCCATTCGCCCATCGGTGAGGCCGGCGTGATCGGATAAATGGCGATCACCTCGTTGAGCCGGTAGGCCACCCGTGCCACCGCCTCGTTGCCATCCACGGTGATCCTGGTGGCGACTGGGGTCTGGGTCATGGCTCCTCGTCCTCCGCAACGATGCTCAGGGCCAGCCCCACATGCACCAGCACCTGATCGCCGACCCGGGCCTGGGGCAGGCAGGCCAGGCTCACGGCCTGACGCACCCCGCCGAAATCCACCTCCGCCACCCGCCAGAGCGGATCGCCGCCGCGGGAGAGATCAGGGGGCGCCGCCGGCTCCACCGCAGGCGGCTGGTGGGTGATCGAGAGGATGCGACCAGGCAGGGCCAGGCACATGGGCGTTCTGCACGCGGTGGGGCGGCTTCGATTCCGTTGTAGCCATGGCGCAGGAAAGGGCCCAGAGCTGACCCAGAGCCAGGCCACCGTCGTTGCTGGGCAGGAGTTCTGCGCTGAAGGGCTCCAGGCCTGCGGCCCGCAGGCCGGTGCGGCACCCCTCCAGCAGCAGGCGGTTCTGGAAGCATCCACCCGCCAGCACGACCCGCTGGCAGCCCCAGCCGGGTGCGGCCGCCTCCGCCATCGCCACCAACCCCGCGATCACGGCCCGATGGAATCGGGCGGCCTGGACGGCGCCTGCCCCAGGGCAGGCCTGGAGCGGCAGCTCCTTCAACAGGGCCTCGAGCAGCGGCTGCCAGTCGAGCCAGCCGAGCGGCAGGCCCGCCGCCTGCGGGGCCGGTCGCAGCGGCAGGGGATAGGCCGGCTGTACGGCGCCGGGGTCTTCCTCCCGTAGTTCCGAGGCCCGGCCCTGCAGCTGCAGGCCGCCCTGCCCCTCGTAGCTGAGCACCTGGCAGAGGTCGAGCAGGGAGGCCACCGCATCGAAGAGGCGGCCGAGGCTGGAGCAGCGCGGGCTGTTGCAGCCGCCGGCGATCGCCTGCACCAACAGGTGCCAGTCCGCCGCCGTGAAGGCCGCCCGGCAGGCCGCGCCGCCGCTGTG
>NZ_JAYGID010000033.1:0-18666 GCF_034931685.1 Synechococcus sp. CCY9202 | reverse complement strand
CCAATACGAAGCAATTTGCCGACAATATTGTATTGCTTGAGCACTTACGATCTGCTGCGACGATGCCGAAAGGCATTTTTTATGGTGATCAGAGGCTGGCAAATCTTGTAAATTTCGAAGTGTCCTTAAGGAGAAGGAAACCAACAGTTTCCATCTCTCCGACAACGATAATGATGATGTTGCTGTTGGAGTTCCCAGTCCAGATGCTCGGGCCCTAGGAATCCCCGTTCGGGTTGCTCCCGTGGTGATTCATCTCGACCATCGCCAAGACCTGAAGCACCGCACCACGATCGCCCGCCGTACCCTCAGTTTCGAGGACCATGAGCTGGTCAAGCCAGACGTCCTGGGAGCCTGATGGATGGATGGGCGTTGTCATGAAGTCCCGCCCCGCTGATCCGCAGCCGCAGCCGCAGCCGCAGCAGGCATTGTTGAGCAGCGTGGCGGAACTGGAGGATGTTCCTAGGTTGAGGCGGTGACTGATCCCGCTCCCGACCCTGCGTCTCAGGCCCGGGCTCTGTCGCTGCTGGCGGAGATGAGCCTGGCCGAGAAGCTGCATCTGCTCGACGGCGACACCCCGTTCTGGGCCGGCATGGTGGACATCGCCACCCGGGATGCCTCCCATCGCCATCCCTGGCCCACCGGTTGCCTGCCGAGGCTGGGCCTGAAGGGGCTGCAGTTTGTCGATGGTCCCCGCGGTGTGGTGCTCGAAGGGGGTGCCACCACCTTTCCGGTACCGATCGCCCGCGGTGCCACCTGGGATCCCGAGCTGGAGGAGAGGATCGGCGAGGCGATCGCCCGCGAGGCCCGCAGCTTCGGTGCCGACTGGGTGGCCGCCGTGTGCGTCAACCTGCTGCGCCATCCCGGCTGGGGCCGGGCCCAGGAGACCTATGGCGAAGACCCGGTGCATCTGGGTGCCATGGGAGCAGCGATGACCCGCGGTCTGCAGCGCCACGCCATCGCCTGCGTCAAGCACTTTGCGCTCAACTCGATCGACAGCTCCCGCTTCCTGGTGGACGTTCGTGCCTCGCAGCGGGTGCTGCATGAGCTCTACCTCCCCCACTTCCGCGACTGTGTCAAGGCCGGCGCCGGCTCGGTGATGAGCGCCTACAACCGGGTCAACGGCGAATGGTGCGGACAGCATCCCCAGCTGCTGCAGGACATCCTCAAGACCCGCTGGGACTTTGGGGGATTTGTCGTCACCGATTTCATCTTCGGTGTGCGGGATGGGGTGCGGGCTCTGCTGGCGGGCCAGGACCTGGAGATGCCGTTCCGGATGATCTTCGAGGGCAGCCTCAGCGAGGCGGTGGCGGATGGGCGCCTGCCGATCCAGCGCATTGACGAGGCAGTGCTGCAGCTCTTGCAGGCCCAGCTCACGGTTCCTCCAGGCTCCTATCCGATGTCCCTGCGCCACTGCGCCGACCATCGGCAACTGGCCCGGGAGGCGGCCACCAAATCGATCGTGCTGCTGAAGAACGAAGGATCGGTGCTGCCCCTGCGGGGTCTGCACTCCCTGGCCGTGATCGGTCCGTATCTGGCGGTGGCGAACCTGGGCGATCGGGGTTCCTCGGACACCCGGCCCGAGCCGGGATCGGTGGTCACACCCCTGGCGGGCCTGCAGGCCGCCGCCCCGGAGCTCCGGCTGGAGGTTGCCGATGGCGCCGACCTCCGGGCGGCCACCGCCCTGGCCGCCAAGTGCGACGCGGCCCTGCTGGTGCTGGGGCTGGACTGGCGCCTGGAGGGAGAGCACATCCATCCCGGCGACATTGCCCCGATCCTGCAGCAGGTCCCCCCGCCCGATGGCCTGCTGCGCCTGGGGCGGAGCCGGGTGTTGCCGCTCTGGCGACCCGTGGCCCGCCTGATCGCCTGGATCACCAGCTACGGCTCGGCCAGGCGGGGCGGCGACTTCGCCGCGGGGGACCGCACCGGGCTGGATCTGCCGCCTGAGCAGGTGGCGCTGATCGAGGCGGTGGCCGCCGCCAATCCCCGCACCGTGGTGGTGCTGATGGGTGGTGGCGCCATCCTCACCGAGGGGTGGCACGACCGGGTGCCCGGCCTGCTGCTGCTCTGGTACCCGGGGCAGCGGGGCGGCGAGGCTCTGGCCGACGTGCTGCTGGGCCGGGTCTCCCCATCCGGGCGCCTCCCCTTCACGATCCCCACCAATGCGGCGCATCTGCCGCCCTTCGAGCCCCGCGCCCAGCAGGTCACCTACGACCTGTGGCATGGCTACCGCCGCCTGCGGCGTGAGGGCCATCGCGCCGCCTATCCTTTCGGCTACGGACTCTCCTACAGCCGTTTCGAGCTGGCAGACCTCACAGCCGCGATCCAGCCGCAGGCCGGGGAGGAGGGCGAGCTGGTGGTGGAGGTCACGGTGCGCAATGGGGGCGCGATGGAGGCCGATGAGGTGGTTCAGGTCTACCTGGAGCCGCCCGGCCGGCAGGTGGAACGCCCCGCTCGGGTGCTGGTGGGCTTCCAGAGGGCCAGCCTGGCGATGGCAGAGCAGAGGCGCCTCGTGCTGCGGATCCCGCTGCGGCGGCTTGCCTACTTCGAGGAATCCAGCGATGGCTTCGTGCTCGAACCTGGCCTGCACCGGCTGGTGGTGGCGCGCCATGCCGAAGACGCTGGACTTGCCCTGGAGTTGCAGGTCGAAGGCCGCATCCTGGGCCGCTGACGCCAGCAGCCTCAGGCTGTTCTGGCTCGGTCGCGGGTGCTGAAGGTGCGGCCCTTCCAGCTGACGCGACCGCGCTCGAGGTTGAGAATCGCCAGCACGAAGACGCCGATGAAGAACAGAACGGGGATCAGGAACACCAGGTTGATCCAGCCGAAACGACCCACCCGGCGGGTGATCAGCAGCAGCTGCAGCGCGTAGGCCCCGTACACCACGGCATTGGGCAGCAGGGCCGGATCGCCCACCATCGGCCAGCCCAGCAGGGAGGCCGGCAGGCACCAGGCGGCCCAGAACAGCCCCGACAGCCACAACAGCACCGCCAGCATCCAGGGCCAGCGCACCTCGCCAGCGGCGGTGGCGAAGTTCTTGCCGAAGCCCGTCACCATGTCGCGCAGACCACCGGGATACATGCGGTAGTCGATCGCGCCGAGGCCGAGGAAGGCGCTCACCGGCAGGCCCGCCTGTTCATAGCAGTGGCCTAGAAACCAGTCTTCCACCACCTTCCCCGCCACGGCGGCATGGCCGCCGCTGCGGTCGTAGTCGATGCGGCTGGTCACCAGCGCCGGACCGAAGGCGACGCCACTGCCCTGGCCCAGGGGCACGGCCATCAGCCCCACCAGATTGAACAGCACCGAGAGCTGTTCATAGGGCTTCTCCGTGCGGTGGTAGGGCTGCACGGACACCAGCCCACCCAGGGTCTGGTGCTTCGCCAGCAGCCGTTCGAGGAAGCTCGGCAGGGGCTCGGTGTCGGCATCCAGGAACACGAGCACCTCGCCGTGGCTGGCTCGTACGCCGTTGTGCAAGGCCCAGGTCTTGCCGCACCAACCCTGCGGCAGCGGCGGCGGTTGCATGACGGTGATCGGCAGCTCCTGGGCACACTCCATGGCGATCGAGGCGGTGCGATCGGTGGAGTGGTCGTCGATCACGATCACCTCCAGCGGCCGTACGCTCTGCCGGTTCAGGGCGGCCAGCAGGTTGGGCAGGGTGGTCTCCTCATTGCGGGCCGGGATCAGCACCGAGACCCGCGGCACCTGACTGAGGGAGGCCTCCGGCAGCAGGGGCATGCGCAGGGAGAGGAACCAGCCCAGCAGCCAGCGCACCAACATCGAGATACCGAGCAAGTCGATCAAAGGCCTGCCTGCCGGATCACCCCAACGCTATGCGGCTTCCCCAGGGGGGCCAGTAGGGATCCCCGTTCAGGGCCGCAGCAGCTCCTGGGCCAGGGGCCGGATCGAGGCGGGGTCACGCAGGATCTGGGGATGGGTCCAGACCGGCAGCATGGTGCGCTCTCCCACCGGCAGCACGGCACGCCATCCCGGCAGCACGGCCAGATCGATGGCGGAGTAAAAGCTGTGGCAATCGATCCCGCGCAGGGCGTCCTGATCGCTGTTGAGCTGCTGTAACAGGGGGCTGCCCATCTTCAGATCGGCGATGCCGGCCACCAGCTGGCGGGGCCACAGCTCGGCCGTGAGCGTGCCCTGCTGCGGGCTGCCGACGCTGATGAACCGCCGGGTGCGCCGATAGCCCCCCAGCAGCTGGATCCAGGTGCGGGCGATCACACCACCGATCGAGAACCCCAGCAGATCGATGGGCTGATCCAGCCCGAAGGCCGCCTCGATGTGGCTGCCGAGCAGAACGGCTGCCTCTTCGATCGGTGTGCGGCCCAAGCGCAACGGCAGATCGGGGATCAGCAGCGGATGGCGGCGGTCCCCCAGCTCCCGTTTCAACCGATCAAAGACCTGCGGGCTGTCCAGCAGCCCATGCACCAGCACCAGGGGAGGGGCCGACGGCGCCGGAGCATCGGACGCGGGCGGTGTGGCGGCGACGGCGGGTGCAGGAGAGGGAGGAGAAATCGTGGGTGCCCCGCAAGCGTCTGGAAAAAATTCAACGGCATTCCTCCGATTTGCAGAAGAGCCGACCGGGAGTGGAAACCGGCACGGCGTCGCGTGATCCCCGCTCGATCCAGGGCCTTGAGCAAGGACTGCTCCTGCAGAGGCAGCTAGAGCAGTGCCCGTCCCAGCCGCCATGCTTGTGGTACCCGGGTCTGGCTTGTGATGCCAGCGTTTGCCAGTGAAGGACTGGCGGGTGCAGGTTGCGTGCGAAAAACTGGGGAGAATCCGGTCGTCTGCCCCATGGCGCCACTGCGTTGCCACCTGCTGATCGGTCCACCCGCCAGTGGCAAGACCACCCTGGCGCGAGCCCTGGCTCCCCTGCTCAGCGGCCCCGGACAGCCGCCCGCGGTGGTGCTCTCCACGGATGCGATCCGCGCCGAGGTGTTCGGCGATGCGGCCGTTCAGGGGCCCTGGGGCGAAATCCAGCAACGCCTGCACCAGCGCCTGCAGGAGGCGGTGGCCAACGGCAGCCCGGTGATCGTGGATGCCACCCATGCCAGGCGGGCCTGGCGGCTGGCAATCACCCAGGCCCTGTCGCTGCCGGTGGCCGTGGAGTGGATCGGCTGGTGGCTCCATACGCCCCTGCCCACCTGCCTGGAGTGGAACCAGCGACGCGAGCGCCCCGTGCCGGTGCCGGTGATTCAGGAGATGGCCGCCGCCCTGGCCGATTCCCATGCCGGCCCGCAGCGCAGCGAGGGCTTTGCGGCGATCTGCGCCCTGGTGCCCAGCCACCATGACGATCTGGTGCCGGTGCTGCAGAGCGAACTGGCCGGTCTCGACAAGCGGATTCGATCGTCCCGCAATCGCGAGAATCGGCTGCAGCGACACGGGTACTCGCGCCTGCTCGATCTGGAGCGGCTGCTTCACCTGATTCGCCTGCTGGTCTCCTTCCCCGATCTCGAGGCCTCCGATCCGGGGACGCGGGAGGAACTGGAAGCCTGGGTGTCACCACCGCCGCAAGGGGACCTGGCCGAACGGGCCGCAGCCTATCTGCGCCGTCTGCATGGCGACTGCTACGCCGATGCCGCAGCCCTCCGCCGTGACCTGCTCTGGCTCGAGCAGAACGGCTTCACCAGTGCTGTGGCGGTCGATGCACCGATCCAGCTGCTGGAGCCGGGACCGGCGGATCAGCCGCTGCGGCGCCCGGCTGTGCCGGCCAGTGGGGGTGTGCACGGTGGCTCGCCGCCCATGGCCGATGGCCCGGTGTTCCTGCGGGTGATGACCCTGCTGCGCCACATGTTGCAAGCCCCCTTCGATCGGGCGGGGGAAAAGGGGAGCAATCTGCACCAGCACCTGATCGCCCAGATCGAAGCGATTCCCGGCGCCTATCTCCGCGGCGAAAGCGCCACCCTGCGCAAGGACATCGAAAAGATCCTCACCCCCTACGGCTTCCGCTCCCGCAACGACAACGTCCGCCATGGCTACTGCCTCGGCACCGCCATCCTCTCGGCGGCGCGGCTGCGGGAGGTGCACGACGTGGTGCGCCAGGCCGCCGGGCGACTCGCTGATCCCTCGACCCAGGAGCTGCTGACCGAACTGGATGAACGGCTGGGCTGGGCGGGACTCGACATCAGCGAAGCCCTGCCGGTGCGCAGCTATGCCCGCCACTCCATCCTCGAAGCCGCCCTTGTTCGCAGGGAGTCGCTCGCTGCACCCCGGCAGGCCGAGCGGATCGAGACGGCGATCCTGGAACACCGGCGGGTGTGCCTGGAGCGGTTCGCCTCCGCCGGCAGTTTTCCAGAAAGCCCTCAAGGGATTCTGAGGGTGTGGCCGCTCCAGTTGATCTTCCACAACATCGGTTGGTATCTCCTCTACGAGGACGACCAGGTGGGGCAGGCGGAGGGATTGATCCGCAGCGAGCGGCTCGATCGACTGGCTCTGACCCGCAGCGAGGGGCGGTTGCGCCGCAGTCCTGAGGAGCATCGCCGCTCCCTGCAACGGGTCGAGCGCCTGCTGCACCATTGCGGCGGCATCGACTTCGGCGAGGAGCTGGCGCCGCAGCTCGCCATCGCCAGCAGCTCAGCGCGGCTGCGCGACACGGCCCTGGAGACCCTGCGCTTCTCCTGTACCGCTTCGGCTTTCGCCTTCATTCGCGAGGGGGTGGCGCGCTACCCGATCGAGCACACCCGCTTCTCCCTTCCCCTGGCGGGTGATCGCTGGTGGCGCCACCCCAAGGCGCCCCATGTGCTGAGGCCGAATGCAAAAGACGACAGCCATCCCTATCCGGTGGAGCTGGACCTGCCCAGCTGGACGGTGGCCCGTGATGTGGACCTGCGCAACTGGCTGTTCGGCTTCGGAGGCGAGCTTCGCATCGAGGCACCCGATGGGATGCGTCAGGAGTTGCTGCGGCATGTTCGAGCTGCCCTTGCGGTCTATGGGGAGACGGACGCCGCGCCGCCGCGCAAGGCCGCTGGGGCCGCCGAGCCCAGCAGGCGGCAACCGGAAGCACCGCAGTTTTTCTTCTCCAATCGATGCCTCAGGGACTGAAGCCAGGTGCGGATCGTGAGTCTCTGCCCTGGCCCCACGACAGACCGATCGTCGCGCGCCACGTCAGCGTTGCGTCGATCGCGTGGTTCTGCATGGCGCGTGGTTCAGGCCTGCTGCGCTGCAGTCGGTGCCATCAGCTGTCGCCTCCGTCCAGGCGATCAACATGAACGCTCTGCGTTTCTGGGTGTACAGCAGGCCCAAACTGATTGTAAATCGCCACATCGGCGGCATCGCGGCCATAGCCGATCACCACATAGCCACCACGAAGCTCGGTCTGCGTGGCATCAAAGGTATACCAACGCCCTGCAACGTAGGCTTCAAACCAGGCGTGCAGGTCCATGGGCCTGAGCCCATAAAGATATCCAGCCACCAATCGTGCTGGGATGCTCAGGCTGCGGCAAAGAGCAATGCCAAGGTGAGCTAGATCGCGACAGACTCCCGATCCTTTTGCATGGACTTCCGTGGCCGATAGGGGAATGTAATTGATGCCTGGTTCATAACGAATTGTGCTGCGCAACCAGCTTTCAATTGCCTTGACCTGGTCGTAGCCGAGTCGTTGTCCGGCTACAATGTCTGCGGCCATGAGGCCGAATCGGTCGGATTCGCAATAGCGACTTGGCAACAGGTAGCTGAGCACGTTTTCGGGAAGATTCTCGATGGTGACAATGGGCGCTCCCGGCGCCTGGTCAACGTGGTCAGCGGTCAGCACTTCGGATGTGGTGTGAATGGCAAGCGGGCCCGGGAGGGCAACCAGTCGCTGGCAGAGATTGCCGTAACCATCCGTGTACTCGAATACGGGGATGTAGGGATTTAATCTGTATTCTTCCCGAGCGATCCATTGCTGAGCGCCACTGCGCAATCGCAGCATCAGAATGAAGGGGGTTGGCGCTGTGATAGTGAAGGTTAAACTACAGCCTGTGCGCAGCCACATGTGGCAGGCTCACCAGCGAAATCCTCTCTCAATCTAGCGGCTCAGATCCTGCTGCAAAGCCGTGCAGCTCTGTCTGCAGGCCTGTGTGCGCGTCTGCTGTCGATGCGGTACGGCATTTGATTCAGATCGGCAGCCTGTGTCAGAGATGTGCCGGCAGCGTCAGTGTCCCCAGCGCGGCGGAACCTGAAATCCGCCATCAGTCTTGCAATCATCAGCCCTTCAGCCGCAATCCCTTCACCAGGGGTGCCGCCAGCATCAGCATCAGGCTGCGGCTCTCCAGCGGAGCCCCGGACGGGCTCCACCGCTCCGGACGGGCAGGCAGATCCAGACCCGCGGGCAGGGCCGTATCGATGATCCGCATCCAGCCTGCGGGGCAGGGCGGCAGGTCGAAATGCATGGCCTTGCCATAGGCATTCATGCCGCACCACAGCAGGGCGCCATGGTGGGGATCGTGCAGGCTCCAGGCCAGGGTGTGGGACCAGCTGGCCCAGTCGGGCTTGCGCAGCTCAACCCCGTGCCACTCCCGCCACAGATGGGAAGGTTCCGAACCGGGCGCTTCTTCCACCAGGCCATCGAGAAAGGGCGCTTCCGGGTTGAGCAGGGCCGCCAGATGGCGACGCAGGGTGAGCAGTCGAATCACATAGGTGCGCAGGGCCAGGTCTTCGGCATCGGGCTGCCAGTGCATCCATCCGAGCGGATTGTCCTGGCACCAGGTGTTGTTATTGCCCCCCTGGCTGCGGCGCACCTCGTCGCCCATCAGCAGCATCGGCACCCCTGGCGCCAATAACAGCGAGGCCAGCAGATTCCTGATCTGGCGATCCCGCAGGACGCTGATGGCGTTGTCGGTGCTGGGCCCCTCCACCCCGTGATTCCAGCTGTTGTTGTGGTTATCGCCGTCGCGGTTGTCCTCGCCGTTGGCGAGGTTGTGCTTGCCGTTGAAACTGACCAGATCAGCCAGGGTGAAGCCGTCGTGGGCGGTGAGGAAGGTGATGCACTGGCCCGGATGCACCGGCACAGCGGTGAACAGATCGGGGCTGCCGCTGAGCCGCTGCCCCACCGGCCAGCAGGTGCGATCGTCTCCCTTCCAGAAGCGGCGCAGGTCATCGCGAAAGCGGCCGTTCCAGGTGGCCACTCGCCGGGCGGGGAAGTCGGCCAGGCGATAGAGGCCGCCACAATCCCAGGGTTCGCTGATCATCTTCAGATCACTCAGCTCCGGATCGGCCTCCATGGCCTCGAACAGGGGAGGATCATTGAGGGGGGCCAGCTGCTCGCCGCGGCTCAGGGCGATGCCCAGATCGAAGCGGAAGCCGTCGATGCCCAGCTCCACCGCCCAGCAACGCAGGGATTCCAGGATCAGGCGCCGAACCAGGGGCCGGTTGGCAGCGATCGTGTTGCCGCAGCCACTGACGTCGAGATAGTCGCCGCGCTCGTTCTGCTGGTAATACAGGCGATCGCCAAAGCCCCGCCAGCTGAGGGTGGGGCCGGCCTGGTTCCCCTCGGTGGTGTGGTTGTACACCACATCCAGGAGCACCTCCAGACCCGCCTGATGACAGGCCATCACCAGCTGCCGCATCTGCTCACGGGCCTGCAGCGGGTCGTCCCCCTGCAGGTAGGCGGGATGGGGCGCCATCCAGCTCAGGGGGCTGTAGCCCCAGTGGTTCAGGCGACCGGGTGGCGCATCCTGGGGATCGAAGGCCATCACGGGCAGCAGTTCGATCGTGGTCACCCCCAGCTCCCGCAGATAGGGGATGGTGTCGATCAGCCCCAGCAGGGTGCCCTGGCGTTCGGCCGCCACCGGAACGCCGCCCCCCTGGGTGAAGCCGCCCACATGCAGCTCGTAGATCACCGTGGACTGCCAGCTGTGGCGAGGACGCGGAGCGACGACGAAATCGAAGCGATCCCGCTCCGTCACCACGCCCTTGAGACAGCAGGCGGTGTTGGGCACGCTGCCCACGGCCGTACCGCGCCGATAGCTCTGCCAGCCGGCGATCGCCCGCGCGCAGGGATCGAGCAGCACCTTGGAGGGGTTGAAGCCGTGGCCGCCCGGCTGGATCGGTCCGAAGACCCGGTAGGCGTAACAGCAGCCGATCCCGACACCCTCCACCTCCACATGCCAGTGGTCGCCGGAGCGATGGCGGTGGTCGAGCTCAATCACCCGATCCGGCTCGCTGGCCTCTCCATGGGGGAACAGGAGCAGCTCAAGCCGCGTGGCCGCGGGGGCGGCCACAGAAAAATTCACGCCATGGCTGGTGGTCGCGGCTCCCAGGGGCCAGGGATAACCGATCCGGATTGAAGACAACGACCCGGCCTTGGGCGTGATCAGGCTAAGGCAGACCCTGCCACACGCCACGGGCACCGCCACTGCAGCACCGGCGGCAGGACCGGATTCAATGGAGAGCCCATTGCCATGGCCATCCTGTCCGCACCTCCGATCGATCCGGGCCGTCCTCCCCTGGCTGTGCTTCCCGGACTCTGGTGCTTTGCGCCCAATCGCGACTGCCAGGGAGGCACCGCCTGGCTGCTCGCCCTGGCGGATGGCGATCTGCTGGTGGACTGCCCCGCCCTCAGCGAGGCCAATCTCACCTTTCTGGAGGCACGGCCGGCCCTGGGCCGGATCGTGCTCACCAGCCGCGAGGGCCATGGCCGGGTGCGGCGGCTGCAGGAACGGCTGGGCTGGCCCGTGCTGGTGCAGGAGCAGGAGTCTTACCTCCTGCCCAACCTGCAGGACCGGGTCGACTGGGGGGAGGAGGCCGAGCCGGCCCCGGGGCTGCGGCTGCTCTGGACCCCCGGCCCTACCCCAGGCTCCTGCGTGATTCACGTCCAGGCGCCAGCAGCGGCGGGGCTCGACATCCTGTTCTGCGGCAGGCTGCTGGGGCCCACGGCACCGGGGCGGCTGGTACCGCTGCGCACTCCCCGCACCTTCCACTGGCCGCGGCAGCAGCGCAGTCTGGTGCGGCTTCGCCAGTGGCTACCGCCGGCCTCACCCCAGTGGATCGCCTGCGGCGGCGGGCTTGGTGCCCTGCGGGGCGACAAACTGTTGGCCGGCGGCAGTTCCCTGATCAGCGAACTTGCCGAACAGGTCGCTACAGCGGCTTGACGGGGGTATCCCCACTCTCCAGACTGGCCGAGATCCCTTGCGGCAAGCCGTCTGTCGAGTTGCCGACCGGGATCAGTGCCCATACCATTGGCGCGCCCCACCCAAAAACGGCGGTCGGAACCCGCGCCGATCAGCCAGCCCTCCACCGCCGACCTGAGATTTTTCACCGTCCGATGAACAAAGCAGACCTCGTCAACCTCGTGGCAGCCCGCACGGAGCAGACCAAGACCGATGTGGCCCAGGTGGTCGACGCCCTGATCGACACCATCATCGATTCGGTGGTGGAAGACAAGAAGGTGTCGATCCTTGGATTCGGCTCCTTCGAAGCCCGCAAGCGCTCGGAACGGCAGGGACTCAACCCCAAGACCGGCGAGAAGATCAAGATCCCGGCCAAGAAGGTTCCTGCCTTCACGGCCGGCAAGATGTTCAAGGACCGCGTTCAGGGCTGAGTCCCCGATTCATCCCCCTGGATCAGGTGCGGTCCTGCAGGGCCGCTTTTTTTCTCGCTGAAGCCCACATTTCTCCGTGCCCTCCCTTGCGTTGCCCCGCCATCTGCAGGCGCAGCTCGAGCAGGGGATGGAGCTGCGTTCGCGCAGCCGCTACCGCGGTCGTTACGCTCCCTCGCCCACCGGCCCACTGCACCGGGGCAATCTGCGCACGGCTCTGCTGAGCTGGCTCGATGCCCGCCTGGCCGGCGGGGAATGGTTGCTGCGACTCGACGATCTCGACACGCCGCGCAACCGAGCCGGAGCTGAAGACGGGATCCTGGCTGATCTTCGCTGGCTGGAGCTGGACTGGGACGGGCCGGTGATTCGCCAGAGCGAACGCCGCGGCCTCTACGCCAGCGTGCTCTCAGCCCTGCGCCGGGCCGGGCGTCTCTACCCCTGCCGCTGCAGCCGCCGTCTGCTGTCGGACATCTCCGCGCCCCATGGCCAGCCGCCGGTGTATCCGGGGTACTGCAGTGAGCGGCTGCCCCATTGGGGCTTCCTCCAGGAGCGGCTGCCCAGCTGGCGGTTGCGGCTGGCGGAGGGGGCGCTGCTGTGGCCGGAGCGCCGTGGGGCTCCCGGCCGGCTGGATGGTGCCACCGAGGTGGGGGATGTGGTGCTGCGGCGCTCCGATGGTTTCGTGGCCTATCACCTCGCCACGGCCGTGGATGAGCTGCTGTTCGGCGTCACCGATGTGGTGCGGGGCGAGGACCTTCGCTGGGCCAGTGGTGCCCAGGTGGCGGTGATGGCTGAACTGGGGGCCACACCACCCCGCTACTGCCATCTGCCGCTCTGGCGCGACGGGCAGGGCCGGCGGCTGAGCAAACGGGAGGGAGCCGAGGGAGCGGCGGGCCTGCGTCAGCAGGGTCTGGATGGGCCGGCGGTGATCGGGCTCCTGGCCGCGAGCCTGGCGCTGGTACCGGATGGCAGCCGGATCAGCAGCGCCGAGTTGCTCAGTGAGCTGTTGCGTCAGCTGAGCAGGCAGGAGCCACGTGCCGATGACCTGGCCTCAGACCTTAAGGAAGGTTTCGGGATCAGAACAACCAAAATCGCCCACAGTTGAAGCATCTCGGCGGCTGGCTCTGCAGCTCTGCTCCGCCGCCACCGAATCGACGAGGACCGGAGATGCAAAGCCCAAGACCCCATGCAGCCATCGGAGCCGATGCCGAAGCCAGCACGGCTGTGATGGCCAGTGGCAAGGGCTACAGCAGCGTGTCAACCCAATGCCGCCAATGCGGCGGCAGCGGCATCCTGCGCCACGGCGATCAACAGTTCCGCACCTGTCTCGACTGCCTCGGGCAGGGCCAGCTCAAGACCACAGAACAGGGCAACACGCTGCGGAGGCTGATCGAAGGGTCCTGGAGCGGCCCGCTGTCACGGGGGCTTTCGGACCACATCACCGTTGTGACGAACGCTTCTGCTTCCAGATGAAGAAGCCGGCCGTGCCCACCACGATCGCCAGAGGAGCTGCGGTGAGCAGCAGCAGGGCCACGGCTGTCCAGTCGGTGTACATGTCCGGTGGGATCAACGCCTGGCCATCATCCCAGCCGGTCTGCGCCATTCCACACTGATGACATCCGTCCCGTTCGAGCTTCCGATGGACAGGCTGTCCCTGCGCGTTCTCTCTTTGGGTGAACAGCCTCTGCGAGCTCTGTCTCTGCGGGTACTGATCCGGGGGCTTGCCCCTGCCGCCGCCCTCGCCCTGATCGGCGCGGGTGCGGGCCAGGCCGGCGTGGTGTTCCAGAACTGTGTGCAGGATGCCGATGGCGGCATCACCTGCGACACCCGGCCCACCGGCAACACCCTGATGGACGACGAAGCCGCTCGCTTCGGCCTGTTCGACGAAGCCAGCCCGGGATGGAACGAGTTCGATCCCTACCAGGGGTACGACGACATGTTCGGCGGCAACGAAACCTGAGAGCGGCTCGCTGACAGCGGCGGCTGACCTGGCTAAAGCAGACGCAGGGATCAGCCGCCTGCCCGTCGTGCCCGAACGTTCCAGCGGCGATGCCCAGCGGGGGGAACGCCATGAGCCGTGAGCCCGTCGTGCTGCGCTGCTGCAGTGCCAGCAGCTGCCGCAGCGCCGGCAGTGAACGGCTGCGCAGGGCCTTGCTTGCGGCCCGCGCCAACGGCGAAGCCGGTGAGGCCGCCGTGCTGATCCGAGCGGTGGGCTGCCTGAGACTCTGCGGCCGCGGGCCGCTGGTGGCCCGCGACGGGCCTCGCGGAACGGAGCTCTTCGGCGGCCTCGGCACCGAGCAGGCCGCCGATCTGCTCGCGGGTTGTCAGGCCCGCCTGGAGCCCCATCGCATCGATCTGGATCAACTCACTTTCCAGCTGCAGGAGCCCGATGTTGACGGGCAGAATTCGGCTGTGATGGACGGCGGGGAACCTGCTGTCGGCTGGATGACAGAGCCGCACCATCGCGAGCGCCTGCCATGACCGACCCAGTGGGCCGCACCCCCGGCCATGGCCAGGGCAGAAGCACCGACCCCACCTACGACATCCTGCGCAGCGAGAGGCAGCCGCTCGGGGCCCTGTTCAGGCCAGGCTGCGTGGCTGTGATCGGTGCCAGCGAGCGGCCCGGCAGCGTGGGCCGCACCCTGCTCTGGAACCTGATCCGCTCGCCCTTCGGCGGCACGGTCTATCCGGTCAATCCGCGGCGCCACAGCGTGCTGGGAGTGCGCTGCAGCGCCAGCGTGGCGGAGATTCCCGAGCCGGTGGATCTGGCCCTGATCGCCACGCCGGCCGCCACCGTGCCCCAGCGGCTGGCGGAGTGCGCCGCCGCCGGGGTGAAGGCGGTGATTGTGATCTCCGCGGGCTTCCGGGAGGTGGGGCCCGCAGGGCTTGCGCTGGAGAACCAGCTGCGCGAGACGCTGCGCGGCTCCGGGTTGCGGCTGCTCGGCCCCAACTGCCTGGGGCTGATGAACCCCCGCCTGGGGCTCAATGCCACCTTCGCCTCCGGCATGGCGGCGCCAGGCCATGTGGGCTTCCTGAGCCAGTCCGGGGCGATCTGCACCGCGGTGCTCGACTGGAGCCATCAGCAGGGGGTGGGCTTCAGCGCCTTCGTGTCGATGGGCTCGATGCTGGATGTGGGCTGGGGCGATCTGATCACCTATCTGGGTGACGATCCCGCCACGCGCAGCATCGTGATCTACATGGAGGCGATCGGCGATGCCCGCGCCTTCCTCTCGGCTGCGCGCGAGGTGGCGCTGACCAAACCGATCGTGCTGATCAAGGGCGGGCGCAGTGCCGAGGCGGCGCGGGCGGCGGCCTCCCACACCGGGGCCCTGGCGGGCAGCGACGTGGTGCTGGAGGCAGCGCTGCGGCGCTGCGGCGTGCTGCGGGTGGATCGCCTCTCGGACCTGTTCGACCTGGCCGGTGTGCTGGCCAAACAGCCCCGACGCCCCAGCGGCCGGCGCCTGGCGATCGTCACCAATGCCGGCGGCCCGGGGGTGCTCGCCACCGATGCCCTGGTGCTCAGCGGCGGCCAGCTGGCCCAGCTCTCGAACGAGAGCCTCACTGCCCTCGATGCGGTGTTGCCGGCCCAGTGGAGCCATGGCAACCCCATTGACATCCTCGGCGATGCCGATCCGGAGCGCTACGCCCGCACCATCGAGATCGCCCTGGCCGATCCCGGCAGCGATGGCCTGCTGGTGATCCTCACACCCCAGGCGATGACCGATCCCACCACCACGGCCCAGCGCCTGCGGCAGCTGGCCGAGGCCAGCAGCAAGCCCCTGCTGGCCAGCTGGATGGGGGGCGACGAGGTGGCCCGTGGGGTGGCGATTCTCAATGCCGCCGGGATCGCCACCAACTCCTACCCCGACGCCGCGGCCCGTCTGTTCATCGCCCTCTGGACCTTCAGCTACAACCTGCGCGGTCTGTACGAGACCCCCGCCCTGCTGCCTGAGGCCGATGAGGGTGCCGGCGCAAGAGCGCCGGACGACCATGCCACCGGTCGCCGCGTGCTGGAGCGAGCCCTGGATGAGGGCCGTGAGCTGCTGAGCGAGACGGAGGCCAAGCAGGTGCTGGCGGGCTACGGCATTCCGGTGCTGGACACCCGCCTGGCCCGCAGCGCCAGCCAGGCCCGCGCCGCCGCCGAGGCCATCGGCTTCCCCGTGGTGCTGAAGCTCAACAGCCGCACCATCACCCACAAGAGCGATGTGGGTGGTGTGTGGCTGGATCTCGCCAGCGGCGAGGCGGTGGAGGCGGCCTTCGCCGCCATGGCCAGCCGGATCCCGGAGCAGTGCGGGCCGGAAGCTTTCGATGGGGTGTCGGTGCAGCCGATGCTGCAGCGGCAGGGGGGCCTGGAGCTGATCGTGGGCAGCAGTCTCGATCCCCAGTTCGGGCCGGTGATCCTGTTCGGCAGCGGCGGCACCCTGGTGGAGGTGTACCGCGACAGCGCCGTGGCTCTGCCGCCCCTGAACACCACCCTGGCGCGGCGGTTGATGGAGCAGACCCGCGTCTACCACGCCCTGCAGGGGGTGCGCGGCGGCCCGCCAGCCGATCTGGAGGAGCTGGAGCGGCTGTTGGTGCGGCTCAGCCAACTGGTACTGGAGCAGCCCGCCATCCGCGAGATCGACATCAATCCGCTGCTGGTGCGGCCCGGCGATCCGGTGCGGCCCCTGGTGGCTGTTGATGCGCGCATTCTGATCCAGCCGGTGGCGGGCGCCACCTGTCCCCTGCCCCGACCGGCCATTCGCCCGTACCCCAGCCAGTACGTGCACCACTGGCGTCTGCAGGACGGCAGTCCGGTGACCATCCGCCCGATCCGGCCCGAGGACGAACCCCTGCTGGTGGCCTTCCACCGCACCCTTTCGGAAGAGAGCGTCTACTACCGCTACTTCCACATGATGTCGCTGAGCCACCGCATCACCCACGAGCGGCTGCTGCGCATCTGCTTCACCGACTACGACCGGGAGCTGGCCCTGGTGGTGGACCGGCGCGACCCCGATTCCGGCGAGCACCGGGTTCTGGCGGTGGGGCGGCTCAGCCGGATGCATGGCTCCAATGACGCCGAGTTCTCGATGCTGATCAGCGACCCGTATCAGAGGCAGGGTCTGGGAACCGAGCTGCTGGCCCAGCTGCTGCGCAGCGGCCGCGATGAAGGTGTCGACCGGGTGACGGCCGAGATCCTGCACGAGAACGGCGCCATGCAACGGGTGTGCAGCAAGCTCGGGTTCAGCCTGCGCTCCACCCCCGAGGTGATGGAGGCCTGGATCGATCTGGCCACTGCATCGCTTCCCGGTGATGCGGTGCCGGTTGATCTGGTCGACGCTGATCAGGCTGGCCCTGATCCGGTCGGCGCTGATCCGCTCGCCAGCAGGGTCTCAACGTGAGCGGCGGCGCCGCCCGCCAGGCCCTGCAGCGCGTAGCCCCCCTCCAGCACGGACACCAGCCGGCCATCGGCGTGTTCGCTGGCGATGTCCAGGCAGAGCTGGGTGAGGGCGCCATAGTCGCTGTCCTCGAGCCGGAAGCTGCCCAGGGGATCGTCCCGGTGGCTGTCGAAGCCGGCCGACACCAGCACCAACTGGGGCCGGAACCGCTCGGCGGCGGGCCGCAGCACGGCGGTCAGGGCCGTGAGCACCGCCGGGCCGTCACTGCCGCCGGGCAGGGGGCAGTTGAGGGTGAAGCCCAGGCCCGGACCCTCCCCCCGTTCCGTGGCGGCGCCGCTGCCGGGGTAGTTGCCCCATTCATGCACGCTGGCGAAGAGCACGCTGGAATCGCGCCAGAAGATCGCCTGGGTGCCGTTGCCGTGGTGCAGGTCCCAGTCGATGATCAGCACCCGCTCCAGGCCATGCACCACCTGGGCATGGCGGGCGCCCAGGGCCACGTTGTTGAAGATGCAGAACCCCATGCCCCGATCGGCCTCGGCATGGTGACCGGGGGGGCGCACCAGGGCGAAGGCGTGGTTCACCTGGCCGCTGAGCACCGCCTCCACCGCTGCAAGGGTGCCGCCGGCCGCCAGCCTGGCCACATCTTCCGACGCGTCACAGATGGTGGTGTCGCCGGTGGAGAGTTGCCTGGCGTCGTAAGCCACATCGCGGCGCACCGTCTCGAGATAGCGAACCGTGTGGCAACGCTGAAGCTCCAGGTCCGTGGCGGGCCGGGCCCGAATCAGCTGGCAGCGCTGCCGCAGGCCGCGGCGCTGCAGTTCGGTTTCGATCGCCTCCAGCCGCCGCGGGCTCTCGGGGTGGCCACTGCCCGTCTCGTGCAGCCGGAAGGCCGGATCGATCACCAGTCCCGTGGCGCCCATCGCTGACGGCCTCCAGGCCAGACTTCCACCACATTCGCTGACAGCCGTGCCGGCGCTGGCTAGGCCGGTGGCAAGACCGCGCCTGTCGCGTCAGCCCATGACCGCGCCGCTCTCCGCGCCACCATCAGCGCTCCGCCGGGCGGATCTGCTCCCCAAGGCGGTTCTTCCTGCCGAGACTGTTCTGCCTGCCGAGGCGGTGGAGCGCACCTCGCGGCTGATTCGTCAGCACCGTGGCCGCTCCGATGCCCTGATCGAGGTGCTGCACCAGGTGCAGGAGATCTACGGCTATCTGCCGCCGGGGGCCCTGGCCCAGGTGGCGCGGGAGCTGAAGCTGCCTCTGGCCCGGGTGTTCGGGGTGGCGAGCTTCTACCACCTGTTCCGGCTCAAGGCCCCCACCGCACACCGCTGCGCCGTGTGCCTGGGCACCGCCTGCTTCGTCAAGGGAGGTGGGGAGCTGGCGGCACGGCTGGAGCGGCGGCTGGGGCTGCGGCTCGATGACGCTGCCGGCAACGGCACCTGGGCCCTGGAACACGTCAGCTGCCTGGGGGCTTGCGGCCAGGCGCCTGTGCTGGTGGTGGACGGCCACCTGGAGGCCCGCCTGCCGGTGGACGATCCGGCGGCCCTGGATGCACGCCTGGGCGCCCTGGGGCTCTCGGCAGACGACGCTTCCGGCGCCGATGCCAGGGCAGACGGCAGGGCAGACGGCAGTGGAACCGGGGCACGCTGATGGCTTCCTCTCCCCGGATGCAACTTCGCTGCTGCGGCGCCAGCGGCTGCCGGTCCGCCGGTGCCGAGGCCGTGCGGGCGGCCCTGCTTTCCGCCCGCGACCAGCTCGGCGGCGCCGCCGAGGCGG
>NZ_JAYGID010000032.1:0-21752 GCF_034931685.1 Synechococcus sp. CCY9202 | reverse complement strand
CGAGATGCCATCGCTGTTGCCGAATCCCTGAATCGGCTGTCATCGATCGTGGTGTCTGTGGTCGCTCGTTGATCAACGATCAGGGGTGGAATGCTGCGCTGCTACGTCACGGCCCCTGAACGGGTACCTTCCATCGAACGTGCTGCCCACGATGCCGACCACACCGATGGTGTTCTCGTCGCATTGCTTCAGGGCTTCCTCGGGAGTGAGGTGCAACCGGTTCTGCTCCAGGGGCACCAGCCGCGGTTCCACATCGAAATAGGTGCAGAACTTCTCCCAGCAGACCTGGGTGTTGATCCCCATCACCAGGTTGGGGCGCGAGGCGTCCAGACCAGCTCCCCGGCGACGCTCCCGCCAGCGCCACTTGAGAGCCAGTCCCCCCAGCATGCAGCCTTCACTGGAGCCTGTGGTGGAGGTACCAATCGCTTGATCAGGATCGGGCGCATGCCAGAGATCGGCCAGAATCTTCAGACAACGCTCCTCGAGTTCAGCGGTCTGGGGATATTCATCCTTGTCGATCATGTTCTTGTCGGCGCATTCCTCCATCAGGCGCCGCGCCTCGGGCTCCATCCAGGTGCCCACAAAGGTGGCCAGATTCAGCCGTGCATTGCCATCCAGCATCAGATGGTCGTGCACCAGCTGATAGGTCAGGTCTGCCGGCAAGCCCTCTTCGCTCAGGCGGTCGCGGGGTACGTCTGCAGCCGGCTTCTGATGACGGAGGCGGCTGCCAAGCTGGGACGTGAGATCCAGCTGAGACGAACGCATGCGCTGGGCCACTGAAGATTGCCTGCAGGGTTGTCTCAGTATTTAAGTCGGAAGGCATCCCCCCATCGGCCCATGGTTCCTCACCATCGCCTGCTCAGTTACACCCTGACCCAGCCACCAGCGGCCGGGGAGGGCATCAGGCTCGGTCTCTGGCAAGGCACGGGTTCGGCTGCCACAGCTGATGCGGTGGAGGAGAACCTCCTGCGTCTGGAGCAAGTCTGTACCCATGCTGCCAGCCTTGGGGTGCAGCTGCTGGCCTTCCCGGAGCTCTACCTGAGCGGTTACATCGTGACGCCGGATCTGGCCCGGCAGCTGGCGGAGCCGCTGGATGGAACCAGTCTCCAGAGGGTGGCGGCAGCCGCCCGCAGGAACGGGCTGGCGGTGGCCTGTCCCTATCCGGAACGGGCTGTGGTGGCCGGAGAGGAGCGCTTCTACGACGCCATTGCCCTGTTCGATCACAGCGGCCGCCTGTTACGCAACTACCGAAAAACCCATCTGTGGGGACCCGATGAAAAACGCTGCTGGCATCCTGGGTACCTGCATCCTGAAGAGGGCCCTGCCTTTTCGGTGCACCCGGTGAACGGGATCTCCGTGGGCTTGCTCAACTGCTACGAAGCCGAGTTCCCCGAGCTCTCCCGGCGACTGGCACTGGAGGGGGCCCAGCTGATTCTGATTCCGACGGCCGCCGACACCTGGGCTGAGCTGAGCACTGGCCAGCGGACGACCCAGCCGTACCCCGATGTCTCGAGAACCCTGGTGCCGGCCCATGCCTTCCAGAACGGCTGCTTCGTGGCCTACGCCAACCGCTGCGGGGAAGAACACGTCAATGGTCAGGTCAAGGCGGCGTATCTGGGCAACAGCATCATTTGCGGGCCCCACGGCGACACTCTGGTGGCTGCCCGTGCCGAGCCCACACTGTTGATGGCTGACTGCCTTCCTGGTGACTACGGCCCAAGCCATCCAGAAAACACCACCTATCTCAAGGATCGGCGCACGGATTTGTATTGAAACCGGCCTCCCCGGCAGCGGGCACCCGACCAGCCACGAGACCGGCCAGCCGGGCGACATGGCTTGGCCGGCTGGTGCTCAGCTCACTGGATCGCCGGTGTGATGGTGCTCATGGGCAGGGGGTAGCGGGCGTGCTGCACTGGGCACCCAGCTCCGCCAGCCAACCGCGCAGCTGTTCGATCGCTTCAGAGCGCAGGCGGTAGTAGATCCAGCGGCCCTCCTGACGGTCGTCCAGCAGCCCGGCCTGCTTGAGCACCTTGAGGTGGAAGGAGAGCTTCGACTGGGCCAGGCCGAGGTCGGTGGTGAGATCACAGACGCAGCGCTCGCCGCTGCCGAGGGTTTCGATCACCCGCAGGCGCAGGGGATCGGCGAGGGCCTTGAGCAGCGCTCGGGCCTGGTCGGCCTGCAGAGAAGAGCGGGCAACAGCGCCGGGAGAGCTCATGTGCATAGCGATACCTATTTAATCAATTCTAGTTGATTTATGGTCGGCACACCCCGTGCCTTCCGGATGACGATCGGCATCAACGGCTTCGGTCGCATCGGTGCATGAACCAGCACACCGATCCCACCGCCGTGCCCTGCAAGGCTGCCGGTGTCGACCTGATGCTCGACTGCAGCGGTCGGTTCAAGACAGCCGAAACCCTTAGGCCCGACTGCGCCGAACCGGGTCTGAAGCGGGTGATCGTGGCCTGCCCCGTGAAGGGGGTGATCGCTGGCGAGGAGGCGCTGAACGTGGAATTCGGCCCCGTCACCAAGCTCGGTGGTGCTCGGCACTGCTGGTGGGGCTGTCGAAGCTGAGCAGCCTGCGGCTGCCGGTGCCGCAGGGCTGACGCTCCGCCGCCAGAGTGCAGGACCCATCCCCTGATCGATGACGCCGACCCGTGAGCAAATCCTTGCTGCCTCCGCCGGCTGGGTGGCGGTTGTCCTGAATGTTCTCCCCGGCCTCGGGGCCGGCTATCTCTATCAACGCCGCTGGAAGGCATACTGGATCACATCAGCTCTCGCCACCGCCTGGTTCGTATCTGGAGCCGTGTTGGGCCAGAACGCCGATGCGGCAGCCGAGGCTCAGAACCAGTTGGTGGGGCTGATCGGTCTGGTGCTGTTGGCCACCGTCACCGCAGCAGAGGCGGGCCTGGCCGTAAAGCGGGTCCGACAGAGCAGCTGACGATGGGTCTGCGGAGGGCTCTCAGCCCAGGTACCAGCGCAGCAGCGCCAACACCTGCCCGGCTGGCCCATGACCCGTGATCCACTCACCAGCAACCGCCGCAGCAAAACCGAGCATGGCGACGCGGCCATTGAGCCGCTCCACGCCTGCCAACGCTGCTGCATTCCAGGGTCGGCTGGTGGTGAGTCCTTCTCCGAACCGCTCCAGCGGCTCGTAGTGGAACGAACGGTCAGACAAGGGAGTGCTGCGGAGGTGCTCAGAGCCTATGGGTCCGCCTGCGCGGGCCTGCTCACAGAGGATGTCAGTGGTCACAATCCAGGGAGGCGATGCGCAGCTCCTGGAGGGTGCGTTGTACGGGCGCGAGGAATGGGAGGAGGGCCAGGCTCTGCCCCAGAGCTGCCGCCACCGCAGTTGAGGGTGTTGATCGCGGCGAAGAAGGGCTCTGAATCACCGGCCGGGCGCGACGGCACCACCACCACGGCCACGGCCACGGCCACCGCCCCGGCATCGTCGAAACTCACGATTGTCAGCCGGTCGGAAGCGGTGAGCTGCTCCATCAACCGCTCGGTGAGACACTGCAACCAGCGGAGACACCGTTCTCCCGGGTGCGGGGATCGAGACGGTGCCGCTGATGAGACGCTTCATCCCTCGCAGCCAAGCCAGCGGCTGGCCGCCATGTGGCTGGCTGCCACCGGAATGCGACGAAGCGCGAGATGGGGGAGACGGGGAGCCCAGGGAATCAGACCCCTGAGGAGCAACGCGCGCAGAGGAGCGGGTCGCGGAAGGAGCATGAAGCGATTGAAGGTACGCAAGAGCCGGCTTGCCTCAACCCGGATTGGCGCTGTCTTCCGCATGGGCCCGCAGCTCTGCGAGGCCATAGACCCCGCGATCGTCAGACAACGTTTCGGGTTGCAGCAGGGGAAGCAAACCCGGCCCACCAGGAGGGGAAAGGGCTGGCCACAGCGTTTCAGCGTCTGTAGAGACCAGCCCCCGGAGCTCCGAAGCCAGCACCAGGAAGAACACCGGCACCGGATGCAGGCCCACCAGCACCACCGGGATTGCCGAGCGGACGCCGCTCCAGCCCAGCGCCAGCCTCACCGAAACCGGCCCCCGGCAAGACACCCGCACCCGAGGCCGGCCCACCGAAACCACCGGCACCCACTCCGGGTTCTCGATCCAGTCCTGCCCCTGCCGCTCCGAACCCAGCACCGGGAGCCAGTCCAGCTCCTGAAGCAGGACCCCCAAGACCGCCTGGATTCGGCCTGGCCAGCCCCGATCCAGGCGCTGACAGGGAGAAGGCCAGGCCAGCGGCCATCACAAGCCAGACGTTGCGGATTCCGGTCATGGCTCAGACCTGGCGGATGCCCTCAAGACCTAGCAAGGGCTTCTGATCGGGGCCGGCCAGATCAGACAGGCTCCGACCCGATCGCTTCAAAATCTGTTACAATTCACGAAACAAACCGCAATACCCATGACTGACTCTTCGACCCGCTTCGGCTTTGTGGCCTTCGCCGAGACCTGGAACGGCCGCCTGGCCATGCTCGGTTTCGTGATCGGCCTGGGCACCGAGCTGCTCACCGGCCAGGGCATCCTGTCCCAGATCGGTCTGGGTTGATCATCATGAGTACCGATTACACCGCTGCCATCACCGGCCTGATTGCTCTGGTCGTGGTTCTCACCGGGATGGTGACCTTTGTGCTCAGCCGCCCCAGCGATCTGGCACCGACGAACTCCCGCTGATCTTCCAGAGCTTCGCCCTGGCATGAATTCCTGACAACCCCTGGGCACAGCCTAGGGGTTTTCCGATTTCCAACTCTGGGGCAATTCCTTCCCTGGCTCCATCGCTCCGGTCGCAGGGCTTGGCAGCTGTTCAGCCTTTGTTGTGCTGATCAGCCACCAGCAGAAGACCACCCATGATCGCCAGGTTCTTGAGCAGCTGAATCCGCTCGCCGCTGTCATTCACATCAGCGTGGAAGAGCAGCGTGGTGGGTACAAGAAACACCAGCAGCAGCACCGCTCCCAGTCGTGCTTTCCAGCCGCTGATCACCAGCACTGAGCCTACGGCCATCAAGGCCATGGCGATCCCCAGCAACAACGGTGCCAGCGGCAATCCCTTGGCGGCAATGGCACCAGCCACGCCGGTGAAGCCCGTCAGCTTGCCGATCACCGCATGGATGAACACCAGGCACAGCAGCACCCGCGCGATTCGGTTCAGCAGGGAGAGACCCGATGGCTGCGCACGCATGGGTGTCGGTTCGTTGTGACGGCATTGTGGGGTGCCGCGCACTCCCTGGGTGTGCAGAATCCGGCTCTGCAACAACACACGACTGGCTTGCAGCTCACCGCCACCGAGCTTGGATGGAGGATGGTGTGAGCGGAGCTCCTGACGCTGGCACCTGGGGCCAGAGATCCAGTGGGGCTTCCCGTCGGATCCTGGGCACCTAGCTGGAGCGGTGGCTTCTGGGCCGGGCTCGTGAACGGTGCCATGGACGGGTGCCATGGACGGGTGCCATGGACGGCGACGTTGACACATGCCAGGGAAGCCAGTGATCCGTTGAAAGTGATGGAGCAGGGGCCGGATCGTCAGCGCACTCCTGGCTGTTGCTGGGGTGGGGTGTCATCCATGGTCTGGAGTCTTCCGATTTCGATGGATTCACGATCGGACGGGCGACGGCCTCGGGCAATCGCGGTACATGCCTGACATCCAGACTGTGGCGATGGCCCGCACCCTTCTTCCACTGCCTGGCCTTCTGGGGTTGGTCACCCTGTTGATGCCGTTGGCCGGCGCCCAGACGGCTCAGCCCCCGATCAGTCGTGCCACGGTGCTCTCGATCGGCGATGGCGACACGATCCGTGTCAAGCAGGCCGGCCGGGTGATCACGGTGCGGCTGGCCTGCATCGATGCACCGGAGATGGATCAGAGCCCCTACGGCCCTCAGGCCCGCCGGTACCTGCAGATGCGTCTGCCGATCGGCACGCCGGTGGCGCTGGCGGTGAAAGCAACTGACCGCTACGGCCGCACCGTGGCCGAAGTGATCGGCGCGATCAACCTGGGTCTGGCGCTGGTGGAAGACGGCCAGGCCTTCGCTTACCGCAAGTACCTGGGCCAGTGCGACACCAAGGAGTATCTCGACGCTGAGTACCGGGCCTCCCGGCATCGTCATGGTGTGTGGCAGGTGCCTGGAGGGATCACCAGGCCCTGGGTGTTCAGACGGAAGGGATCGTTTTAATCGCCACCGCCACCTCCACCGCCGACTCCGACTCCGGCTCCGGATCGAACGCCGAAGCAATCGGCTGAAGCTGGCGTCAACTTCCTGGTAGGGGGGCACCCGCCTGCCGCGCTCAAGGTGGTGGATCCAGCACTGCCCCGTGGATGAGGATTCGCGGGTGAGGCTCTGGCTCTCCCAGCAGCCGCTCGCTCTTCTTGAGGGTGACGAAGCACACGTCACAACGCGTCGCCTCATCGAAGCTGGAGATTCCTGCGAAGCTGCACCCAGGCTGTGCAGGATCTTCCTTGGCGTCGGTCAAGGTCACGTCGCTTGATCCGATGCGCAGTGGTCCATGCAAGGCATGATTCGCCCAGCCCGATCGTGATGGATCCCGGTGGTTTCTCGATGAAGCGACAAGGCGACGTAGCGTTGCCTCTTCCTGCTCGAGCGGGTATGGATGGCCGCTGGTTCGCCCTACGGGCCAGGCGCGTCCTGGGCGGTGTGCTCGCGTTCTGCCTGAGCGGAGCTGACCCCGTCTGGGCCATGCAGGCCAGCGAGGCAGCCGCGGCGGATTCGCCCCAGGCGGCCGCCATCCTGCGGATCGTTCGCAACCGTATGGCTGTTGATCACCTGCGGGCGGTGATTGTGCGCGTCACGATCGACGGCAAGGAGGTTGTCACCGAGGCGATGGGCGAGTCGATCACGGGCGTGCCCGCCACGGAGGGCATGCATTTCCGCAACGGTGCGGTCGCCATCTCCTACGTGGCGACGCTGCTGCTGCAACTGGTCGACGAGCACAAGGTGCGTCTCGACGACAAGCTCTCGACCTGGCTGCCGGACATCCCGAATGCGGATCGGGTCACGCTCGGCCAGCTCGCCCAGATGACCTCCGGCTACCGCGACTACGTGATCGGCAACGACGCGTTCGTCCAGGCTCTGCTCGAAAACCCGTTCCGTCAGTTTTCGGTACAGGATCTGCTCTCCTACGCGAACCTTCAGACGCTCTGGTACGAGCCCGGAACGAGCTGGAATTACGCGCACACGAATTACGTTCTCCTCGGTCTGGCGCTGGAGAGAATCACGGGCAAGACCATGCCCGTGCTGATGCAGGAGCGGATCTTCGGACCCCTGAACATCCGTAACACCCGGGATCCCGGCGGCACGCCCGTGATCGCGCCGCCGGTGCTTCACGCCTTCTCGTCGGAACGGCGCCAGGCCCTCGGCATCGCCCCAGGAACGCGCTTCTACGAGGAGTCGACCTACTGGAACCCGTCGTGGACTCTCAGCCGCGGAGCGGTCCAGTACACCACCATCCACGACATGGCGACGTCCGCCGAGGCGATCGGGACGGGTCGGCTGTTGTCGCCGGAGACCCACAGGCAGCAGATCGCTCCGAAGCTTCGGGGCTTCGGCAAGCCGATCGAGGGCTGTGCGACCTGCGCCACCCTCAACGACTTCTACACCTATGGGATCGGGATCGTCCTCTCGGGCCCCTGGCTGCTGCAGAACCCGCTGTTCTCTGGACAGGCCGGGGTGATGGCCTACCTGCCCTCGCAGAAGATCGCGATTGCGGTGGCGGTCACCTTCGACGAGGAGGCCTTTGACTCCAGCGGTGCGTACCGCAACTCAGCTGATGACATCTTTCGCGCGATCGGCGCCTACCTGGCGCCGGAGGAACGCCCGCCCATCAGGCCCAGCAGCCGGTAGAACTCCTCCAGGACGTCGTTGACGAAGAAGTGATCATCCCCCTGGATCCCGTCACCGTGGCCAGCCTCGATGTCACACCGCCACCGCCAGCTGCGGATTGAACTCCGCAGGGATCGGCTGCTGCTGAATGAATCCAGGAGATGGCGAAGGAGGGTGCGAAGGTCATTCTGGTTTCCTTCCCAGAGCATCAGCTGATCCACGGCTTCGTTCACGTGGATGATGCGGTTTCACCAACCGTGATGATCGCGCTTGCGGTGCTGCGGACGCTGTTGTGGGCACTGGACACAGCGTGCCCCGCATCAGCAGGCTGTGGGCGGCCGGCACATAGAACAGGGCCAGGGCGGTGGCCCCCAGCAGACCGCCCGACACCGCGATCGCCAGCGGCGGCCAGAAGCCGGTGGGATCCAGCATCAGCGGCAGGAAGCCGGTCACGGTGGTGAGCGTGGTGGTGATCACGTGGCGGGTGGCGTGCAGCACAACGGTGGTGGTGGCGGCAGGGTCGCCGCTGGCGGCGAGTGGATCGGTGCGGATGGCGTTGAGCACCACGATCGCGTCGTTGATCGCCAGGCCGATCAGGCCGAGCGTGCCCAGGATGGCGGTGAAGCCGAACAACGATCCGCTCAGCTTCAGGGCCAGGGCCGCCAGACCGACCGACAGCAACGCCACCGAGGCGATCAGAGCCGCCAGGCGGAAGGAGCGGAACGACAGCACCAGGGTGGCGGTCATCAGGATCGTCAGCACCCCCACCGTGGAGAGCAGGTTGGCGATGGCATCACCGCGGGCATCGGCTTCACCGCCGTAGGACAGCGTCACCCCGGCCGGCAGTTGCCAACCCTCCTGGTCCAGCTGCTGCCGGAACCCGCCCAGCACGGCATCGGGCAGCGACCCGGCGGAAAGAAAGGCCTGCACGGTGTTGATGCGCTGCCCGTCACGCCGATCGATGGAGGCCAGCTCCGGTTCCAGCCGCAGGCGTGCCAGGGCCGAGAGCGGCAGGCTGTCGCCACTGCTGGGAGACACCACATCCAGGGAGGCCATCTGCTGAAGATCCTCCCGCTGGGCTTCGGCCACCTGCACCCGCACCGGCAGGCTGGTGACGCCTTCGAGGATCGAACCGCCCACGACCCCTTCGAGGCCGGCCTGCAGTTGCCGGGCGATGGCGCGGTTGTTGAGGCCGCTGCGCTGGGCCTGCTGTTCATCCACCGCCAGGGCCAGACGGGGCAGGGCTTCGCTGAGGCTCGCACTCGTGTGGGTCACCGCCGCCTGTTGCGCCAGGCGCTGCCGCAGCTCATCACCGATCTGCCGCAGCTGCGTCAGGTCGGGGCCCTGCAGGCGCAGCTCGATCGGTGCCTCGAAGGGCGGACCCTGCTCCAGCTGCTTGACCAGCATCTGCGCTTCCGGGAAGGTCCGGTCCAGGCTCTCCTGAAGGGAGCGAAGGGTGTCGCGGAGGCGAGCGGTGCTGTGAAGCTGCACCAGGCCCTGGGCGTAATGGGGCGCGTTCTCCTGGGAGGCGACCACGTTGTAGAAGAACGGCGGCGCGCTCTCGCCCAGGAACCAGTGCACATCGGCGACGCCGGGATGCTCGCGCAGGCGCTGGCGGGCGGCCAACGCCAGCGCTTCGGTGCGGTCCAGGGTGCTCTGCTGCGGCAGGCGCATCTCGATCTGGAACTGGTCGCGGTTGGTGGGCGGAAAGAACTGCTGCTCGAGGCTGCCGAAGGCCACGAAGCCGAGCACCGGCAGCACCAGCGACAGGGCCACCCCCTGCCAGGGATGCCGCAGGGCGTGCTGCACGGTGCGGCGGTATCGGGTCGCGAGCAGGGGCAGCGACAGCCCCTGCTCCCACCAGCGCGCCCGTGGCCCCAGAGGCCGCCAGTGCTGCAGACGGGCGGTGAGCGCCGGGATCACAGTGAGGGAGAGGAACAGGGAACTGGCCAGCGCCAGGATCACCGTGAGGCCGATCGTGCCGATGAATTCCCCGGTGGCCCCCGGTGAGGTGGCGATCGGCACGAAGGCCAGCACCGTGGTGAGCGTGGCGGCCAGCATCGGCACCAGCAGGTAGCCCACCGACTGACGCACCGCGGCGCCGGCGGAGGCACCGCTGCGCAGGCGTTGCTGCATCTCATCGACCACCACGATGGCGTTGTCGATCAGCAGCCCCAGAGCGATCACCAGGCCGGTGGCTGACATCTGATGCAGAGGAATCGCCAGGAGCCGCATCCAGCCGAACACCATCAGGGCGGCGAGGGGCAGGGCCGTCCCCACCACCAGCGCCGCCCGGCCACCGAGCATCAGCACCGACACGGCCACCACCATCAGCGCGCCGGTGATCAGGTTGCCGATCACACCATCGAGGCGCTCCTGCACGTAGCGGCTCTGATCCAGCACCGTGTGCAGCCCGAGGCCTTCGGGCAGGGCTGCGCGAACCTCCTCCAGCTGCGCGCGCGCCTGCTGCGCCCAGCGGTCCACACGTTCACCGGAGGCCACCGTGGCCGACACCACCACGGCGGGATGGCCGTGCACCAGCGCCAGCCGACTGGCGGGGCTGCGCACGCCCCTGCTCACCGCCGCCACCTGCCCCAGGCGGGTGCTGGCGCCATCGGCGCCCGTTTGCACGGGGATGGCGCGGATGCGCTCCAGCGAATCCAGGGCGCCATCCACCTGGAGCAGCAGCGCGCTGCGAGCGCCCCGCACCTGCCCGGCCGCCTCCTTGGCATCACTGGCGGCGATGCGCTCGGAGAGGCCCTGGGCCGTGAGCCCGAGTCGGGCCAGGTCCCGGGCACCGATCGCCACCTGGATCTCCTCGTCTGGCTCGCCGCTGAGTTCCAGTTTGTCGGTGCCGGGAAGGGCGCGCAGGCGGGTTTCCAGATCCTCCGCCAGGCGGGCCAGCAGCCCCAGATTGGCGGGTCCGGGCAGGTCCCAGGTGAGCCCGACGATCAGGGCACTGGCGCCGATGTTGCCGTCGCGGAATTCCGGACCTGAGGCCTCTGGCGGCAGCAGGGGGGTGGCATTGTCGAGCTTGCTGCGCACCTTGCTCCAGGCCGGCTCCACATCTCGGATCGAATCCTTCAGAGCCACGGCGATCACTGAGGTGCCGGCGGACGAGGTGGAGTCGAGATGGTCCACCTCCTGCAGTTCCAGCAGGGCATCTTCGAGTGGTTCGGTGAGCAGCGATTCGACCCGCTCCGGCGTGGCCCCCGGCAGGGCGGTGATCACCAGGGCATTGCGCTGGGTGATCAGCGGATCCTCCAGCCGCGGCAGGGTGAGCAGCGACGACAACCCCCAGACCACCACCAGCAGCAGGGTGAGCAGCAGCAGCTGCCGGTTGCGATGAAAGAGATCGAGCATCAGATCGCTGCCTGCACCCATTGGCCCGGCACGACGCGATGGGTGCCGGTGGCGATCACCTGTTCACCGGGGCGAAGGGTGCCGCGCACCAGCGAGCGATCGCCTTCGGTGTGCACCATCTCCACCAGGCGCCGGGCCACCTGCCGTGCCGGTTGTGGGCCTTGCGCTGCAGCCGCCTTGCCTTGGGTCGTCGAAGCGGGCACGAGCACGAAGACCGACCAGAGGCCCCGTTCCGCTGCCACCAGGGCGTCGGTGGGCAGCCAGAAGCCCGCCCCCCGTTCGCTGCGCTGCAAGGAGAGGCGGGCCGTCGCTCCCACCGGCAGATCCGCTGCCGGCAACCGCAGGACCACCGTGGCCGTGCGGCTGCCGGCATCGAGTTGCGGCAGCACGGCGCTGATCGTGGCCGTGAGGCGGCGGTCGCCCACGCTCACAGGGTGGCTTTCGCCCACCCGCAGGACCTGGGCGACGTCCGGAGGCACCCCTACGCGCAGTTCACGGGGGGCGGCTTCCACCAGGGTGAGCAGTGCCTGGCCGCCACTCACCACCACACCCTCATCAATCAGGCGCTCGCTGACCGTGGCGGCGAAGGGGGCCACGAGCACGCTGCGGGCCAGGTCGACATCGATCTGGCGCAGGCGGGCGCTGAGGTCATCGACCTGGCTGTCGGCCTGATCGAGGCGGCTGACCAGTGCCGCGGCGCCATAGATCTGCTGGTCGAGGTCTTCGAGGGAGATCGCCCCCTGGGCATGGAGCTTGCGGCGGCGTTCCCGCTGCAGCTCCGCCAGGGTGAGCTGCTGGCGCACTTCCTGCACGGCGGCCCGGGCGGTGCGCTGCTGCGCCAGCAGCTGCTGGCGCTGAGCCAGCAGCCGGCGGTTGTCGAGGCGGGCCAGCGGCTGGCCGTCCAGCACCGGATCCCCCTCTTCCACCAGCACCTGGGCCACGGTGCCGGCGAGCTCGAAGCCGAGGCTGCTGCGGCGGCCGGCCACCACCTCGCCGCTGTACTCCCGGCTGGTGCGGTACTGACTCACAGGCTGTGCCGTGACCACGGACACGGGCAGGGCCCTGGCCACAGGCGGACGGGGACGCTGGGCGACGGCCAGGGCGAGGCCCATGGCGGCGGTGAGTGGCAGCAGCCAGCGCAGCTGGCGGGAGGGTAGATGCTGCAGCAGTTGCCGCAGGGCCGGGTGCCGCAGCTGCGGCGGCGCGTGGGCGCCTGGAGCAGGCAGGGCACCGGAGGCGGAATCCATGGCGGCACGGCGGTGAGACCAACGTTGCTAGGCAACGCGTTGGGTATTCGCGAAAGTGTATGCACAACAAGTTGACTAGGTCAACCGCGCCTGCGCGCTGCCGTCGTCGCCTCGGTGGTCGTCCCAGTGGTCGCGACGGGGGTGCGGGAGGAAGATCGGAAGGCCCAGCACCGCTGCCGATCGTTCCCCATGGCCCTGGCTCACACGATCCTCACGGTGCTGAGTGAGAAGCCCGCCAGCGGCTACGACATCAGCAAGCAGTTCGAGGAAACCGTCGTCTGCTACTGGAAGGCCACCCAACAGCAGATCTACCGGGAGCTGGGAAAGATGGAGCAGCAGGGGTGGGTCTGCTGCCAGGTGGTGCCGCAGCTGGGAAAGCCCGACCGCAAGGTCTACGCCATCACCGAGACGGGCCGACAGGAACTGAGCCGCTGGTCGGCGGAGCCCACATGGCCCACCCCGATCCGGGAGGACCTGCTGGTGCGGGTGCTGGGTGGTCCGTACGGATCGCGCACGCAACTGCTGGAGGAAGTGCAGCGCCGTCGCGCCATCCATGGCCAGCAGCTGGCCTCCTACCAGGAACACGAAGCGGAGGTCCTGGCCCACGCCGCGTTGCCCTTGCAGGAGCAGTTCCGCTATCTCACCCTGCGCCGCGGCATCCTTTACGAACAGGAGTGGATCCGCTGGTGCGATGAGGTGATCGCCTTCCTGGACGCGCAGCCGCCAGGCTGCTGAGGCGGGTTCAAGCGCGAACGCACCCTCAGACGGCGTGACACCTGCAGGGCCGCCGCTGATGGCGGCGGGCTCGCCAGGATGATGACCTCAGCGTCAGGGCCATGCCCAGGCGGCTCAACACCCCGAGAGACCAGTGCCGACAACAGTGACGAAAGGAGTGACGACCACCACCTTCGCGGAGTTTGCCCAAGGGGCCGACTATTCGCTGCTGGATGCACTGCAGCCGGATCCTCAGGCCAGCGGCGACGGCCACGATCACCAGCCCCGCCAGGTGTTCTCCGGTCATTACGTGCCGGTCACACCCACGGCGATTCCCGCGCCGGAGGTGGTGGCGCACAGCAGAACCCTGTTCCACGACCTGGGCCTGAGTGATGAGCTGGCCCACGACGACCAGTTCCGCCGTCTGTTTTCCGGCGACATCAGCGTGGCGCGGGAGCCGATGCGACCGTTTGGCTGGGCCACCGGTTATGCCCTCTCGATCTACGGCACCGAATACATCCAGCAGTGCCCGTTCGGCACCGGCAACGGCTACGGCGATGGCCGGGCCATTTCCGTGTTTGAAGGTGTGTTCAAGGGCAAACGCTGGGAGATGCAACTCAAAGGCGGTGGCCCCACGCCTTACTGCCGCGGCGCTGATGGACGCGCCGTGCTCCGCTCCAGCGTGCGCGAGTTTCTGGCGCAGGAGTTCATGCACGCCCTGGGGGTTCCCACCTCCCGCTCGCTGACGCTGTACATGTCGCGGGCCGAAACGGTGCGCCGGCCCTGGTATTCCCCGAACTCCCGGTCGTTCGATCCCGACATCCTGGTGGACAACCCAGCGGCGATCACCACCCGCGTGGCCCCCTCGTTTCTGCGGGTCGGCCAGCTGGAACTGTTCGCCCGTCGCGCCCGCAGCGGTGCGCACCCGGATGCACGGAACGAGCTGCGGATGATCGTGGCGCACCTGATCGAGCGGAACTACCGGCCGGAGATTGATCCGGCTCTGGAGTTCAGCGATCAGGTGGTGGAGCTGGCGCGATTGTTCCGCGGGCGGCTTACTTCCCTGGTGGCCCACTGGATGCGGGTGGGCTACTGCCAGGGCAATTTCAACAGCGACAACTGCGCCGCCGGTGGCTACACGCTCGACTACGGCCCGTTCGGCTTCTGCGAACGCTTTGATCCGCGCTTTCAGCCCTGGACCGGCGGCGGCGAGCATTTCTGCTTCTTCAACCAACCGGTGGCCGCCGAAGCCAACTACCAGATGTTCTGGGCCGCCATTCGGCTGCTGCTCGAGGGCAACACCGAGGCACAGGCAAGGCTGGATGCGATCCGCGACGGGTTCGCCGCAGCGATGCAGCAGGAGCTCGAGGCGATGTGGACCCGGAAGCTGGGCCTGGCCACCTACGACGCCGCGCTCGTGAACGAGCTGCTGGAGCTGCTGGTGCTCTCCAAGGTGGACTTCACGATCTTCTTCCGCAGGCTGTCCGAGATTCCCGAGCAACTCGCAAGCTTGCAGGAGAGCTTCTACCTGCCCAGCTCCGAGCAGCTCGATGCGCAATGGACCCACTGGCTGCAACGCTGGCGGGAGCGCCTCACGGCAGGCGGTGACCTCGAGGCGACAGCCGCCGCGATGAAGCGGGTGAACCCGGCGATCACCTGGCGCGAGTGGCTGATCGCCCCGGCTTATGAGAAGGCTGCGGAAGGTGATTTCAGCCTGGTGAGGGAACTGCAGGAGGTGTTCCGCCATCCCTACGACGAGCTGCCTCCGGAGCTGGAGGCGAGGTACGACCGCCTGAAGCCCCGGGAATTCTTCAACGCCGGGGGCGTGTCGCACTACAGCTGTTCGTCGTAGGGAGCACTCAGGGCAGCACCCGCTCGGCCAGCTGCTGCAGGCGACGGACGATCCACGCTGATCAAGGTGGCGGCTTCCCGCCGGGCCAGCGCCAGATCGAGATCAGCCAGGTGAGCGGGGTTCAGCGCAACACACTGGACGCACAGCGCTGGCGTACGCAAGCGGCAGGATGCCCCCATGAAGCTCCCCACTCTGATCGCCGTGCTCGCCCTGGCCGGGGCCGTGGCCACCGGCACGGCGTACCAGCTGCAGGGCCAGAGGATTGACGAGAACGGGATCCTGCGCGAGCCATTCGCCCTGATCCCCATCACCTACGCCCTGATCGCCATATCCGGTGTGAGTGCTGCGGTGAGCCTGGCCGGCCGGAAGCGCTGAAGCGCCCAAGGCCGACAATGCCAACGTTCCACCATCCCTCCATGCGTCTCCGTCGCGCCCTCACCCTCGCTCTCCTCAGCGCCGGCTGCATCGCCGCGCCCCTGGCTCTCCAGCACCCGGTGGCCGCGGCCCAGACCGTCGACTGCTGGATGAACGACAGCAAGCAGACCTGCACGATCCAGCCCTGGCGCAAGGGAGGCTTTGAGATCAGCTTCAGCGCCGGCGCCATCTACCGCTTCGTGCCGGCCGGGCCTCCCACCACCGACAGGCGCCCGATGCGCGATGAGCAGGGACGCCCCTGGCTGATGAGCGGCCATCACAGCTTCGAGCTGGTGGAGCAGGGCGGCGATGGCAACCGGATCTCGGTGTCGAGCGTGCGCAGCCAGCCGGCGGCAGCCGTGGATCACAGCGGCCATAGCAAGGTGAAGCTCAACGGGCACGGCCAGAACACGGTGACCCTCTACGCCCAGCCCAGTTTCGGCGCGGCGATCGCCGGCATGGGCGTGTCGGGCGAAACCCTCGACAAGCTCTCCTGCACCTCGAACAGCCAGGGCACCTGGTGCCGCGTGGGCTACCCGGGCCAGAGCGGCCGGGTGCTGTGGGTGCACGGGGATTCGCTGATCTACCTGGGCGACGGGGAATGACCCCGTCCTGACCGCCGCTGCCGCCACGATGACGATCCGCCATCTCGCGGTGAGTGGCTACCGCTCGCTGCAGAACGTGGTGCTCCCCCTCGACCGGCTGACGCTGGTGACTGGGGCCAACGGCAGCGGCAAGTCGAATCTCTACCGGGCCCTGAGCCTGATCGTGTCCGCGGCCCGTGGCGAGATGGTGGGGGCCCTGGCCCGGGAGGGCGGCCTGCCGGCGGTGCTGTGGGCCGGCCCTGAACGGCTGAGCCGCCAGATGCGGCAGGGGGAGCAGCCGGTGCAGGGGGGGCCGCGCCAGGCACCGGTGCGGCTGCGCCTGGGCTTTTCGGCCGATCCCTTCTCCTATGCGATCGAGCTGGGCTACCCCCAGGAGCGGCAGACGGCCTTCGCGCTCGATCCGGCCCTGAAGGGGGAATGGATCTGGGCCGGCGGCAGCTTCCACCCCCGCGCCGTGCTCAGCCGCTCGCGCGGGCAGGCCGATCCCGACCGGAGCCTGTTCCACAGCGGCGCCGATCCGCAGGAGCAGCCTGAGGTGCACCTGCTGCGTGAGCAGATCCTCAGCTGGCGCTTCTACGAAAGCTTCCGCACCGATGCCGGCGCGCCGGCGCGGCAGCCAAGGGTGGGCACCCGCTGCTTCGCCCTGGCCGGTGACGGCGGCGACCTGCCGGCGGCGGTGCAGACCATCCTGGAGAACGGCGACGGCGAAGGGTTGCAGCAGGCGATCGAGGATGCCTTCCCTGGGTGCCATCTGAGCGTGAGCACGGGGGAGGGGCTGTTCCGGCTGCGCTTCCATCAGCCGGGCCTGCTGCGGCCGCTGGATGCCGCGGAACTCTCGGACGGCACGCTGCGCTACATCCTGCTGACGGTGGCTCTGTTCAGCCCGCGCCTGCCGCCGCTGCTGGTGCTCAACGAACCGGAGAGCAGCCTTCACCCCGATCTGCTGGCGCCGCTGGCGCGGCTGATCCGTTCAGCGGCGGACCGTACGCAGGTGTGGGTGATCGCCCATGCCCCGGAGCTGATCGCCGCGCTCGCCGCTCAGGAGCGCTGCAGCCACGTGCGGCTGCAGCGGGAGCTCGGCGCCACGGTGGTGCAGGGGCAGACCACCCTGGAGCGGGGCGCCTGGCGCTGGCCGTCGTTCAGCGGTGGCTGACGATGACGTGAACGTGGGCTTCGGCGACAGGGCTTTCCGCTTCTCCGTTGCCAACCTGGGCCAGGTCGCGTGGCGAGCAGCCGGCCGGAGCCGATGGCTTGCCACAGCCGGTCTTTCTCCGGGTGAAGGGCACCGTTGAGCCAGCATTCGCGGCTGGTGGAAGAAGGGCCTCCAGGTGGGGGCGCCGCGCCCATGAAGGTGGTGCCGCTGCGGTTGAAAGCCGGTGATGATCTGTGCCTCAGCCTGGTGCGCACCACGGCCGAGCTGGTGGTGGGCCTGCTGCCGGAGTGGCGGTTCAGCCGGGAGCTGGATCCTTCCACCGGCCACCGCGAACGGCAGATCACTCCTCAGGATCCGCAGGGAGAGGCGGCAGCCGCCGCTCCACCTGCAGAAACACCAGCCAGGCCAGCCCGGCACTGATGCCGCCGGTCCAGTCGTTGTGGAGCAGCTCAACGACCGACACCGTGCTGGCGCCGATGCGCAGGCCGCGCAGCAGAAAGCGGCTGAACGTCTCCAGCCGGTGTGTGGCGGGCCTGGTCATCGGCGGCTCTTCAGGCAGACGGCGCCGGAGCGGAACGTGGGCGGCATTGTGCGCCATCACCCCACCAGCCTGCACAGCCAGGGGCTGACGATCGCGTTCCCATCGTTCGGACCAGGTTCGGACCAGGATGGTCTGGCTGGGTCCGTGCTGCGTGAAGAGGCACGGCAAGACCCGCCAGGATTGGGCAACCTGAAGCCAGCTGCACGAATCCCGGTGCCTCTTCGCTCGGCCACGGAGTTTCCGGTCACGCCCGATGCGGAGGCTCTTGAGACGACATACCAGGAATGCCGCGCAGCCCTCGTCTCGGCCAACCGCTCACGGGGGATCCTCAAGGCCCAGAGCGACCGGCGGGGGGTGGTGATCGCCGAGCTTCAGCGCGAACTGGTGGAGCTGGAGGCGGATCTGGCCGACGAGGCCCGGGCCAAGGCCCGGCTCCATGCCCTGAACGCCAGGCTCGGCACCGTGATCCGCGAACTGGAGGAAACGGGCGATGCGATGGTGGGGCTCATTGACGAGAGCGAGCACCAGAGCGGCTTCTGGCTCGTGGAGATGTTCCGCCGCTTGATCGAGCAGGCCAAGCGCTGGCGCACGGTGAAGGCCAGGGCCGCGGCGTTGGCTTCAGAAGCAGATGCGGTGCGGAATCCCTCCAAGCAACTCGGCGAAACGCCATGAGCACGGGTCCGTCGATCGCCGATCTTCTCGAGCAGACCAACCGGGACCTGGCGGGCACCGATGCCAGGGTGTACCGGCGGGTGGGCGCCCATCTCCAGCGGACTGGAACGGCCCTGCAGTCCCTGCAGGATCCCGAGGCGGCAGGAGCTCAGCCCAGGAACGCCCTGCTGGGGAAGGGCAGTTTCCTGAAGCAGTCTGTGGCGAGCCTGAAGCGGCTCTGCAGGGACCACGGGATCAAGGGCTACTCGAAGCTGCAGAAGGCTTCTCTGGCCAAGGTTCTGGAGCACCATGGCGTCACCCCGCCCCCTCCTCCCCTGGAGAGTTTCACGAAGAAGGAGCTGGTCGCGCTTGTGAAGCAGTTGCTGGGCGAGGGTTGAGGGCGGCGGCCACCTGAACCCTGCCTGAGGGCCATGCTCATTCTGCCTCGCCAACTCAGCGCAGCGCTGCGGCTCACGCCGGCCCAGTTCGCTGATCTCTGTGCGGCGAAACCGGACGGCGCAACAACGAGCTGGCTGTGCAGCTGGGTCTGTGGGCCAGCAGCCAGCCGGGCTGGTGCGTGTTCGACAGCTCCACGGGTTTCCTGCTGCCCGATGGCTCCGTGCTGAGCCCGGATGGCAGTGCGGTGCGGCTGGAGCGCTGGCAGGCCCTGACCCCGGCCGAGCGCCAGGGTTTTCCGCCCCTCTGCCCCGATCTGGTGGATGGTGCTCTGGCTCTCCCGAGGGAACAGGGAGGGACCAGGGCCAAGCAGCGGCACGAACAGCAGGTCGGTGTGGCTGGGTTCATGCCAGCGGACGCCTTCGCGGTGGATCCATGGGGGTCGTCGTGCAGGGGGACTCGCCAGAGCGCGACCCAGGCCATGAATGGGAATGCTGATCGTCTCAGGCCAGCACGACCTCAAGCTGAGTGATGAGCAGAGGCAGCTCCACTTGCACGACATCCCAGACCACATCAAGGTCGACACCGAGGTAGCCATGGATCAGCTGGTTGCGCATGGCCACGATCTCCCGCCAGGCGATCTCTGGATGGCCAAGCCTTACCTCAGGCGGGATGCGGGCTGCTGCTTCGCCGATGAGCTCGATGTTGCGGAGAAATGCGTCCTGAATCAGTTGGTTTTGGGCGAACTGGTCGCGGTTCAGGCCAGTGCAGTAGTCGACGGCTCGTCGTGCAAATTGATCCATGTCTTTTGCACAGAGCCGCCAGTCACGACCAGACGGGTGATCAGATGTTGATGGCATCAGCCTCCACGCTCTGCCGCAATTCCTGCCTGAGGGCCTGTTCCGTCACCAGGTCAACGGACCTTCCGAGAAGATCCTCCAGAAACACCTGCAGGCCGTAGAACCGCCTGGCAGTGGAGGGGGCTGCAAACGCCACCAGCAGATCCACATCGCTTTCTGGAGTGGCCGATCCCCGTGCCCATGAGCCGAAGATGCGGAGGCTGCGCACACCGAAGCGCTCACTCCAATCGGGCGCGTGCTCTCTGAGCAGGCGGATCAGGTCGTCGGCGGTCTCAGCCATTGCGCAGGAGATGGGGGAGGCGATCGGCAGTTGCTCGAACGCTAAACCGCCAACCCCATCCCCTGCATCCACCCCGACGGTATCGCCCGTTCCAACCGCCATCGAATCGCCATCGGCCGCTCCCCTTCCTGGCTCTACCAGTGAAACAGCGAGGGGCCCAGGGCCAGGTCGCGGTAGCGGGTGGAGGGGGAGAAAAGGGCTTCGCTCGTGTTGAGGGTCACGAACAGCAGATCGCACTGGCTGGGTTCGTGCCAGAGGACGACTTCGCGGTGGATCCAGGGGGCGTCGTCTGTGAAGCTGCCGAAACCGCAAGACTTCTGCTCAGCAGTGATACAGCCCTCAACTCGCACCGAGGCTGGCGAGAATCTTTCGGGCCAGCGGTTCTTTGATTTCGTTGTGTCTTGGGATGGCTTCCTTGGCTCCAGTCGCTCCCAGCCATGCGAAGACGCCGTTCCAGATCGCGGCGTTTCATCCGATCTGCAGGGGCATGCGCACGGCATCAGGTGGCAGGCCACGGCTGATATCAGCCTCACGATCCTCGAGGAGAAGCTGAATAGCGGCCTGCAGATCCTTTCTTGTTTCCTCCATGGTTTCTCCCTGGCCATTCGCGCCGGGAATCTCCAGACAGATCGCCCAGAAGCCACCCTCCGGAGCTGGCTCAATCACGGCAGTCAGTTCCCCCTTCATCAAACCCGCCTGTCCATTTACCACGTTCCAATCAGTTTAGGTGCATCAAAACGTGGCAGCAGCCATGGAGGTGACAAGGCGCCTTCTTCTTTATCTTCTGAAGCGTTCCCCCCCCCCCCCTCAAACCGCCAACGCCATGGCCGGCATCCACGCCGCCGGTATCAGCCTCTCCAACCGCCACCGAATCGCCATCGGCCTCTCCCCTTCGTGGCTCTCGCAGCGGGCAAAACCCAGACACCGGAACGGCTCGGTGACTGTGCCCTGCCTGCGGTGCTCGCGCACGTAGCCACAGGCTTCTGCGAAGCAGTACAGCAGCACCCGTGAACCCCGCGTCTCGTGGTGGATGTACCGCTGGCCGCTGGGGGAGGCGGCTGTGGTGATGCTCTGGCTCTCCCAGAGGAACAGGGAGGGGCCCAGGGCCAGGTCGCGGGTGCGGGTGGTGGGGGAGAAGAGGGCGTCGTCAGGCAGATGAGCGAACTTCTACCCATGGCTCTCCTTCATGAAGGCTGGTGATGGCCTGATCAAGCGTTCGCAGCAGGACTGCTTGAAGAGCCTTGTTGGAAGTGTTTCCCACACGAAGCCAGATCACCTGTGGTGGGGGGCCTTGCTTGAAGAGAAGAGCGAGGAAGTCGCGATCTTTCGTCATCACAACGGCACCTGCGGTCTTCGCGTGGGCGAAGATGTCACGGTCTTCGGCATCTCTGAGGCCGAGATTCCTGACAGGCACGGCTTGGATGTGAGGCCATTGCGCCATGATCCAGGTCGCCAGGGCTGGCGAGAGCTGGGCATCAAGCCAGAGAATCAGGCCACCAGAACCGGGTGATCCAATTCGCGAGCGGCATAGGTGAGAGCAGCCTGTAGATCTTCGGGCTCAAGATCCGGTAGCTCGGCAAGGATCTGGTCGGGGCTGAGACCGGCCGCGTAGAGATCAAGCACATCGCTCACGCGGATCCGCATCCCCCGGATGCATGGCTTGCCGCCGCATTGTGCAGGGTTGTAGGTGATGCGCGAATCATTCATGGCATCAATCTAGTGTGCCGTCCCGGAGATTTGTGAGCAAAGTCGCTGGAGCTTTTCAAGTATTGAGTCCGCCGTCGCGGTCCAGTTGAACGGCGCCTTGGTCTTGTTGTAGGCCGCCACGAACTGCTCGATTTTG
>NZ_JAYGID010000031.1:0-30975 GCF_034931685.1 Synechococcus sp. CCY9202 | reverse complement strand
ACCGGCAGGGAGAAGCACGGCCAGCCTCCAGCACCAACCCGTGGCCCCATCCCCCAAAATCTGGATGCCAAGGGCCGGATGAACCGCAAGCTGCGCTGCAAGAAAGGACGCGAGATCTACGCCAGGCACAAGACGATCGTGGAGCCCGTCTTTGGTCAGACCAAGGAATGCCGCGGGCTGCGCCGCTTTCTGCTGCGCGGCCTGGACAACGTGAACGGTGAATGGGCGCTCTGGTGCCTGACCCACAACATCAACAAGTTGTTCAGGTTCAAAGCAGCACTGGCAGCTTGAGGGGACAGCCCCTCTGGCTGCCTGCTGCAGCCGACGATTGGCCGGAATCACCGGCATTGAGATGCCGGTAACCAAGACCGTTGGTTCAGCAAGTGCTTGTACTCGCTGGCGCTGCTGGTTTTGGGCGACAAACTCCTAGTCGCGAGCCAGCCATCAGCCTGGTCAGAAGAAGAACTTCAGGCCCAGCTCGACACCATTCTGATAACTGGTGTATCCACTGGGTCGATCTGACAAACCATTTTTGTACTCGATGCCCAGATACCGCCAGGAGAGATTGAGATCCGTGTTGTTGCCCACCGCATACCCAAGCCCCACCTGGGCATTCCCGGAAAGATTCCGGGCACCGGACAATCCCCAGCCGCCCACGTCAGCGCGGGCGAAAGCACGCAACTTCGGCGAGAGAAACACGGTCGCCTGGGTCCCCACCAGGGGTTGCACCCAGGTTCGACCGAAGCTGCCCTCCCGTTCCACACGCAGCCCACGATCGCCATTGCCCCGGACCTGAGCCGAGGCATCCAGCCTGGCCTGGAGCAGCCGAATCCCGGCGTAGGGGATCACGCTGAACTGCCCCGGCTTGCCGACCGCGGATTCCGGCGCTCCGAAGCGATAGCGGAGGGCCAGGTCATACATCCCCTGAACGGCCGTGAGCGATCCATTGCCGGTGAAACGCCCGCGACTGGTGGTGCGCGTTGGCTGATCTCCCACCCGGGCATAACTGAGATCCGTCAGCAGACCGATGCGGCCAGATTCCACGCTGCCACGCAAAGACGTGGCCCATTGGAGGCGTGAGAGCACGTCGCCAAGATCTAGATCCGTGTCGGCCGAAAATCCCCGGATCGTTGTGGTGCCGGTCAGGCGAATCGGCAGAAATCCATACAATTCAACCGTGCTCGCCCATGCCCGCTGATCCGCCTCGACCTGCACGTCTCCAGCCATCGGCGCTGGAGCCTCGGCAGCGGGAGTCTTTACAGCGGGATCCCCTACTGCGGGAGCCGCCTCCACCTGGAGGTCCTGCACAGATTCGCTCCACCCGGGCGCTCCGGCAGCGATCAGGCCCGCCCCCACACAACACCAGCCCAAAGGATCCATCACCTGCCTCACGCCGCGGCGCCAAGCCAGGCGATCGGCGCGGGAAGAGACATCAGGCTGCATTGGGCAGAAATGAATGGGAGATGGCTCAGCTCAAGCGAAAACTCGAACGAATAGCCAGGCAAATGATCTTACAGGCTGATAAAGAAGCTCCCGATCAAGTATCCCTCTTCCGCACGGGCCAGATCCACATTCCAGCTGTTGCCCCTTCGTAACAAGCAGGTCCCTGTGCCCGCCACTCCCCTAAACCTGTTGGACCCGGGGCCAACACACTCCCCCCCCCAGAACCGACCATGGCCAGGTCTTGGCTGCGTCATCCACTTCGGCAGTGGCGAAGGCTGCTGCATCCACCAGCTCCATCCCGCTCGACGCGTCGCCGGCCAGGGCCAGCCAGGCTCCTTGCCCTGGTAGCAGGACTCCTGGTTGGATTGCTCGTGTGGGGGGGGCTTGAGGGTCTCGTCACCGCCAGCACGAGAGCGGCTTCGACGGCGGAAGCCAGACCATGGTGCAGTGCAGAACCTGCCTGGATCACGCTGGAAGGCCGCCAGGTGCTGCAGATGCGCTCAGCGATCGGAGCGCAGGACCTTAATGAGGTTGTCCGCCGGGGCAGCGCGGCGCTGCTGCGGGTGGCGCAAGACAACACGATTCAGCCCAAACAGATCGAACTCTTGCAAGACGATCCCTATACACAGATCGGGATCAAGGGGGACAAGCCGGATGTCTTCGTCCGCCTTCTGGCCATCGATGATCGCGTTGCTCAGTGTTTTGACCTCACCCGCGAGGCCTTGGCGACCCGCTACCGCGATCAGATCCGGGGCGCCATCAGCTCTTACCGCAGCAACAACAGTCTCTCCAGCTGGTTGCGTGGCACGGCACTGGCTCTGCTGGTGCTGGGGATTTACGTGCTCTGGCTCCGCTGGCAATCGGCATTGCATCGACGCCTACAGCAGAGCATCTCCCAACTGCATGAAATCCAGCTGGGTCGATTCCAGATCGGCGCCAATGCTCTTCTCAGTGCAGCCCAGGTCACACGGATTCTGAGCCTGACCCTGCGCATCACCCACTGGAGCCTGCTGCTGCTGATCAGCTACCTGCTGATTCCTCTGCTGCTCGGCCTGTTCCCGCCCACCAGTGCGATGGCCGAAGGGCTGCGGGCCCAACTGCTCAGCGTGATCAGTGCCGTGTTCGCGGGGGTGGTGAATTCCATTCCCGATTTACTGACCATCGCCTTGATCCTGGCCCTCACCATCAGCGTGATGCGGTTCAGCACCTTCTGCTTCAACGCCCTGGAGCGGGGCCAGCTGCGCTTCGCCTGGTTTTACCCCGAATGGGCGCGGCCGACGGGCCGGATCGCGGCCGTGCTGATCCTGGTGGGCGGGCTGGTGATCGCCTATCCCTACATCCCCGGCACCAGCACCAAGGCCTTCCAGGGTGCGGGCCTGTTCGTGGGTGTGCTGGCGGCCCTCGGCTCCAGCGCCATCGCCTCCAACATCATCAGCGGGCTGATGCTGATCTACACCCGCGCCTTCACCGAGGGAGACCGGGTGATGATTGAAGGTGTGGTGGGGCTGGTGCAGGAACGGGACCTGCTGGTGACCCGGATTCGCACACCACGCAATGAGCTGGTGAGCATTCCCAATGCCGCGGTGATTGCCGCCTCCGTGACCAACTACAGCTTTTCCCGCCGCGAACTCAGCACTCCTGTTGCCCTGTCCACCACCATCACCATCGGATACGACGTGCCGTGGCGGAAAGTGCACGAACTGATGTTGTCGGCCGCCAGGAGTGCACCGGGAATTTCAGAGGAAATCGAACCGTTCGTGCTGCAGACCGCGCTCAACGACTTCCATATCAGCTATGAGCTCACCGCCTTTGTCAAAGATGTGGATCTCTACCGACGCACCCTCTCCGATGTGCTGGCAGCACTGCAGGATTGCTTCGCGGCCGCCGAAGTGGAGATCCTCTCGCCCGGCTATCACGCCATCCGCAACGGCAATGCCAGCACCTTGCCCAAGAGCGAAGACTGAACCCAAGCGGCCTGAAGCCAGGTGCCCCGTCGTCTTCGCTGCGGCGGCAGGAGCGTCCCCTACGCTCGCGTCAACGTGACGCCGCCATGGGCAGCAGCTTCGGCACCCTGTTTCGCATCAGCACCTTCGGTGAATCCCACGGCGGCGGCGTCGGGGTGATTGTCGACGGCTGCCCGCCGCGGCTGCCGCTCGATCTGGAGGCCATCCAAGCCGAACTGGACCGGCGCAAACCGGGGCAGAGCCGCATCACCACACCCCGCAAGGAGGATGACCGGGTCGAGATCCTCAGCGGCCTGCTGGACGGTGTGACCCTGGGCACCCCCATCGCCATGATGGTGCGCAACAAGGATCAGCGCCCCGGCGACTACAAGGAGATGGCGGTGGCCTTTCGGCCGTCCCACGCCGATGCCACCTACCAGGCCAAATACGGCATCCAGGCCCGCAGTGGCGGTGGCCGGGCCTCGGCGCGGGAAACCATCGGCCGGGTGGCCGCCGGCGCCATTGCCAAGCAACTGCTGGCCCACTGCCATGGCACCGAGGTGCTGGCCTGGGTGAAGCGGATCCACACGATCGAGGCGGCCATCGATCCAGCGACGGTGACCCTTGAGGCCGTGGAATCCAACATCGTGCGCTGCCCCGATGGCGAAAGCGCCGCGCGCATGATCGAGCGGATTGAAGCGATCGGGCGCGACGGGGATTCCTGTGGCGGCGTGATCGAGTGCGTGGTGCGCCAGGCGCCGCTGGGGCTGGGCATGCCGGTGTTCGACAAGCTCGAAGCCGACCTGGCCAAGGCGGTGATGTCGCTGCCCGCCACCAAGGGTTTCGAGATCGGCTCCGGCTTCGGTGGCACCCTGCTCAGGGGGAGCGAGCACAACGACGCCTTCCTGCCCAGCGACGACGGTCGCCTCCACACGGCCACCAACAACTCCGGTGGCATCCAGGGCGGCATCAGCAACGGTGAGGACATCGTGCTGCGGGTGGCCTTCAAGCCCACCGCCACAATCCGCAAGGAACAACAGACGATCGACGCCAGCGGCGCCGCCACCACCCTGGCGGCCAAGGGGCGCCACGACCCCTGCGTCCTGCCGCGGGCGGTGCCGATGGTGGAGGCCATGGTGGCCCTGGTGCTGGCCGACCACCTGCTGCGCCAGCAGGGCCAGTGCAGCCTCTGGTGAACGCTGCAGCGCCACCAGGGTGCAGGTTGAGATCAGTCAGTCGCGGTTCAATCTGCTGCCGTCGCCGCTTCTGATGCCGGCCCGATGCGGCCGAGCTCGACGAGCAGGAGCCGCAAGGGCTCCAGAGGGTCGACGGCTGCGTCAGCCTCCTCCCCCGGGCAAGGCAAGTCGTCTGAACGATCCACCAGGCTGAGCGACGAGCCCAGGGCCACCGCATCGACGCCGCTGCGCAGCCAGGGGATCACATCCGCAGGGGACAGGCCGCCTGCAGCGATGCAGAACGGCAGGGAGCCGAGCGGCGCTCGCAGGCCTGACCAGTAGGCGCGTCCCAGTGCGTGCGCCGGAAAGAGCTTCACCAGCGGAGACCCGAGCAACCGGGCCTGATGCACTTCGGTGGGGCTCATCACGCCAGGAACCAGGGTGATGCCGGCCGCAGCCGCCTGCTGCACCAGCTCGCCATCCAGGATCGGCGACACCACGTAGGAAAAGCCCGCCGCTGAGCAATCAGCCAGGGCTTCGACCGTGCAGACCGAGGCCGCCCCAAACCTCAGACCTGGAAAGGCAGCGATCAACTCGCGGCATTGGGGGCGCCAGTGAGGAGACTCCTGGAACGCCAGTTCAACATGACGCAGGCCCAGCTCGAGCAGCCGCTCCAGAAGCGGAGCGGCATCAAGCGGGGCTTGGGGGCGTAGAACCAGCAGCAGCGGCTGCCTCCGCAAGCTGGGAATCAAGCCGGCCGGATCAGCGGCAACTGCAGCGGAGGGCCTCAAAGGAGAATCACAGCGAGACTGATCCACCGATGCCGGTGCCGGTCAAGCGCACCGGATCAACAGATCGGTCACACGTATTCGGCCACACGCACATCGCGGCGCACCAGCAACTCCTGCAGATCCTCGGCGTCCACAGTCTCCTTCTCCACCAGCATTTCGGCCAGTTCATCAAGGACTGGGCGGTTGGAGCTCAACACCTCGTTAGCTCGTTTGTAGGCCTCAGCTACCAGCTCGCTCACCTCCTCATCGATCGCAGCAGCGGTGTCTTCGGAGAAATCGCGCTCGGCAGCAATATCGCGGCCAAGGAACATGCCCCCCTGACTACGGCCCAAGGCCACAGGGCCGAGCCGATCGCTCATGCCGAAACGGGTCACCATCTGGCGGGCCACCCGAGCCACCTGCTGCAGGTCGTTGGAAGCGCCGGTGGTCACCTCATCTTCGCCGTAGACGATCTCCTCAGCGACACGGCCGCCCAGGGCAACGGCCATCTGGTTCTGGAGATAGGCGCGGGAATAGAGGCCAGACTCCATACGTTCTTCGCTGGGGGTGAAGAAGGTGAGGCCGCCAGCGTTGCCGCGGGGAATGATCGAAATCTTCTGCACCGGGTCGTAATCCGGCATCAACGCGCCCACCAGGGCATGGCCGGCTTCGTGATACGCCACCAGGCGCTTGCGCTTCTCACTCATCACCCGATCCTTCTTCTCCGGACCAGCCATCACCCGCTCGATGGCATCGTTCACCTCATCCATGGAGATCTCAGTGAGCTGGTGACGGGCCGCCAGGATCGCCGCCTCATTGAGCAGGTTGGCCAGGTCAGCCCCGGTGAAACCGGGGGTGCGGCGGGCGACCTTGTCGAGGTCTACATCCTTGGCCAGGGTCTTGCCGCGGGCGTGCACCTCAAGGATCTGGAGGCGGCCGGAGTAATCGGGCCGGTCCACCACCACCTGGCGATCGAAACGACCGGGACGCATCAGCGCCTGATCCAGCACATCCGGACGGTTCGTGGCCGCGACGATGATGATGCCGGTGTTGCCCTCAAAGCCATCCATCTCGGTGAGCAGCTGATTGAGGGTCTGCTCCCGTTCGTCGTTGCCACCACCAAGGCCGGCGCCGCGCTGACGACCCACCGCATCGATCTCGTCGATGAACACGATGCAGGGGGCATTCTTCTTGGCCTGCTCGAACAGGTCGCGCACGCGGCTGGCGCCGACGCCCACGAACATCTCCACGAATTCCGAACCGGAAATCGAGAAGAAGGGCACGCCGGCCTCGCCGGCAACGGCTTTGGCCAGCAGGGTCTTGCCGGTGCCAGGAGGGCCCACCAGCAGCACGCCTTTGGGAATCTTGGCGCCAACGGCCGTGAAGCGGTCCGGATTCTTGAGGAAGTCGACCACCTCGGTGAGCTCGAGCTTGGCCCCTTCAATGCCGGCAACATCACCGAAGGTGACCTGGGTCTGGGGCTCCATCTGCACCCGCGCCTTGCTCTTGCCGAAGCTCATCGCCGGGTTACCGCCACCGCCCTGGGCGCGGCGCAGCAGGAAGAACAGACCACCGAGCAGCAGCAGCGGGAAGATCAGGCTGCCCACGGCCTGCTGCCAGGCCGCCGGCTCGCGGCTGGGCTGCACGGCGATGTCCACATCGTGATCGGTGAGCAGCTTCAGCAGATCCTTGTCAGGAGCGAGGTTGACCACGGCGCGGCGGCCGTCGTTCTCGACCACCTGGGCGGTGCCCCGATCAGGGGAGATCAGCACGCGCGAGACCTCGTTGCCCTGAACCGCCTCGACGAAATCGCTGTAGCGGAGCGTGCGGGGCGCATTGGCCGGATCGGGACGATCCAGGAAGGCGGTGCCCACCGCAATCACCACCACGGCCAACAGGACGTAAAGCCCCGCATTGCGCCAACCCTTCTTCGCCACTCGACTCTCCGCTCAAGGAAGTAAAGGAATGTTAACCGCCCTCAGGATCGGGCGGTTGGGGGCTCCTTTGGGAGCCTGGGCCTGACGCTCAGCCGGCCGCCGCCCGCAGCACGTCGACCACGCTCCGGAAAGCGAACCACTCGGGGATCTCCTCGCCGCCGCGCAGCATCTGGCGGAACTGAGTGCCGCTGAGCTTCCTCACGTGCAGGCCGCGAGCCTCAGCGTGCTCGGCGGTCACGTAGCCCTCCTCCTCCGTGTAGACGAGGTTGAGCGACGGCACGGTCTCCATCCCCAGTTCAGAGGCATTGTCGCGGGCGAAATCCTGAGCCTGGTAGGGACCGTAGAAATCGTCACCACTCAGGGATGACTTGCAGCCGGCCATGTCGCGGCCGATGATGAAGTGGGTGCAGCCGTAGTTCTTGCGGATGATCATGTGCTGCAGAGCCTCCCGCGGGCCGGCCATGTGCATCGAGTACGGCAGATAGGCCCAGCGGATCCGGGGGTTGTTCACCTCCGCCGCCAGCCGCTCGTAGGTCTGGAACCGCACGGCACCGGAGATGTCGTCGTCCTGGGTGGGGCCGCAGGTGGGGTGCACCAGCACCACGCCGCCCCTGCTGACGTTGGTGGCGTCCAGGGCCCGCGTGAACAGTTCGTAGTGGGCCCGGTGGATGGGGTTGCGGCACTGGAACGCCACCACGTCTTCCCCCGGCGGCAGGGTGGCGCGCACCTCAGCCGGCGTCTTGCAGGGGAAGACGCGGGTCGGCAGCTCCAGCCCCTGCACCCGTCCACCCAGGTAGTAGCGGCCGCGCTCGGTGGCGATCATCCGCACCGCCGGGTGCTCCAAAGAGGTGGTGCCGTAGCAGCCCTTGGCCTCCTTGACCTTGTCCGGCTCCCAGCGGCTTTCGACCGTGAGCACCGCCAGATCCTGGCCTCGGTAGGTGAGCAGCAGCCGATCGCCCACGGCGATCGAGGCATCGCTGGTGTCGAACACGATCGGCAGACCGAACAGCAGACCGCTGGTGGTGCGGTGCGTCTCGACCACTGCGTCGTAATCCTCCTGGTGCATGAAGCCGCGCAGCGGCGAGAAGCCCCCAACCACCAGCAGTTCCACGTCACAGGCGTTGCGGTCGCTGCACTCCACCACCCGATCCACGCCCGCCTTGAGCGCCTCTCGCTCGGCCGCCGGCACCATCAGATCCACCAGGCTGCCGCCATGCGGGCCGATCAGACCCTGGGCAGCGGGAGTCGCGGACTCGGCAACCGACATGGAGATCCCAAAAAACGTTGGGACGATTCTCCCAGACCAGCCCGAAGCGGCTCCGGGGGTGGCCATGAAAAAGGGGCCTCGAAGGCCCCTACGCACTTCAATCAGCCGGTCAGGGGATCAGACCTGCTCAAGGCGGCCGTAAAGCTCGCCGCTGATCTTCACATCCACGGCCTGCTTACCACCCATGTCGGTGTCGGAGGGCTGAACGGCCGTGAACACACCGGCGAATTCACCACTGGAGGGATCCACCTTGGTGATGGAAAACTCCATGGTGCCGGTGCCGTCGATATAGCGCTTCACGTTCTCCTTCACCAGCTCCTCGTCGTCGCCCACGGGCACCAGACCCATAGCACTGCTGTAGCCGGTGGTCAGGCCGCGGCCCTTGGGATCGAGGAAGTTGCTGGTGCGGTAGCTCGGGGCGCGGTAGCTACCGGTGAAGTCGGTGCTGGTGCTGATGGCGGCGCCATCGGCCTGGGCCACCAGCTCCTTGCTCGAGAACATGAAGGGCACTTCCTCGCCCCCTGGCATCAGAACGGTGATCGGCTGGAAGTCGATCCCGCCGAGTTCCTTGAAGGTGAGTTGGTCGCCGTCCACGGAGAGGTCGCCGTAGACCTGATCCAGGCTGGAGGTGTAGCGGGTCAGGATTCTGCCGGCCACGAACTGCGCTTCCTGACGCTTGTTAGCCGGTTCTCCTTTGACGAAGACCTCATTGGGGTGCAGGCAGATTTCGCGCAGCTGGTACTTCGTGCCGGCATCAAGGCTGATCGAGCCGCGGGCCGAATCCGGCAGGGTGGGGCAATTGTTGGCGAGACCCGTGTTGTGGATGTCGTCGTAGGTGAGGTTGGCCCGATCAACAGCCTTGGCCCCACCGCTGCACGCGGTCACCAGGGTCAGGCACAGGGCCAGCACGAGGGCCAGCAGGGGACGGAAACGCATCGGGAGAAGCCGCAGGGGCGGAGGATGGAAGGCGGGAGAGAGGAGAACAGGAAGCGCCGAGGCGGATCTTACCGGTGGCAAACCCGCATTCCCGGTAGCATCACAAGGCTCTCAACAACCTGTATGGGGGGAGCCGTCCCCTTTGACAAGAAGCGTCACCGCATGAGTCTCACGAGCCAGCAGCAGGACCACCTCCGCACCCAGCTGGCTGCTCTCGAAACCATGGCCGCAGAGCTGCGCAACGACCCCGAGTCCCTGCTGGATCTGCTGCGCCAGCTGGAGCAGACCCATCGCTCGATTCAGGATGGTCCCTTCCGCGGCAGCCTGCCGGCCGATCGCAACAGGCTGTTCGGTGTTCTGAAGCGCATGGAGGAGACCGGCGGCTGGCCCTACATCCCCCGCCTGCAGCTGCGCACCTTCATGGATCTGCTGCAACAGGATCGTCCTGAGGAGGAGCATCCCCTGGCGGCTTGAACGGCCGCTGTGGGAGCAACACAGCCAGGGCATCCAGCAGCCGATGGGCGACCGCCAGCTTGCCGGCGGGTCCGATCGGTGTGACGGCCTCGCCCGGGCCCAGCAGCCAGCCCTGATTGGTGACTGAGCCGAAACCGGCACCAGCCTGATCAATGGGATTGGCGAAGAGCAACTCACACCCTTTCCGGGCGAACTTTGCGCGGGCCTGGGGCAGCACATCGCCGGAGTGGGCTGCAAAGCCGAGAATCGGCTGGCCATCGGGCCGCAGCTCCTGGCGGCGCCTCACCAGGCCCGCCAGCAGATCAGGCACCGGTTCCCAGCCGCCCTGGAGAAGCGCCTCCAGCTCATGCTTGGCCGGCTTGTTCGCCAGGGGCTTGGCGCGGCGGTGATCGGCCACGGCGGCAGCCATGACGATGGCGTCGTGGCCAACCTGGCGAGCCTCCAGTTCGTGCTCCAGCTCGGCGGCAGTGGTGATGGCATGGCAGCTGAGACCATCGAGCAGCTGCGGATCCAGCGCCAGCGGACCATGCAGCAGGGTCACAGCCGCCCCCCGCAGACGGGCCGCCTGGGCCAGCAGTACCCCCATCCGGCCGGTGCTGGGATTGGTGAGGCAGCGGGCCGGGTCGAGAAACTCCCGGGTGGGGCCGGCGGTCACCAGCAGCTGGCGGCCGTGCCAGTCCCGCCGCCACCCGTGCAGGGCCAGCGATTCGAGCGCCAGCAGCAGTTGGGCGGGTTCGGCCATGCGCCCGTCACCCACCCGGTCACAGGCGAGCAATCCGGCGGCGGGGCCCAGAGGCAACACCCGCTCGAACCCCTGCAACATCTCCCAGTTGCGCCGCACCGCCGGAGAGCCCCACATCGCCGTGTTCATGGCCGCAGCAGCCACCACCGGCGCCTCGCAGGCCAGCAGAACGCAGGAGAGCAGGGTGTCGCCCAGGCCATGCACCCAGCGGGCCAGGCTGGAGGCGCTCAGGGGAGCCAACAGCACCAGCTCCGCCCATTCGGCCAGCTCCACATGCAGAGGCCGTGACGCCTGCCTGCTCCAGGCATCGGCCTCGAGCAGGCAGGGGTGCCGGCTGAGACTGGCCAGGGCCACAGGACTGACCAGCTGAGCCGCGCTGGGGGTCAAGACGCAACGCACCAGGGCGCCCCGCTTGGCGAGGGCGCTCACCAGGAGCGGCAGTTTCACAGCGGCGATGCTGCCGCTGATCAGCACCAGGATCCGGCGACCCTCCAGCGGGTCAAACCCGGGAAGCGCAGCCACGGCGGGGAGGGGGAAGGGGGCCGGCAAGGGAGTGGAGCGGACAAACGCAGACGGAGCGACTGTCGAGCCGCTCATTCCTCGTCGAAGGGCTCCTGATCCACCAGGTGGACGTAGGGCTTGACCAGCTCAGGTCGATGGATCGCCAGGGCCCGCAACAGGTGCCAGTCCCCCAGGCCCGCGAAGGGCGTGGGGTAGTCGTCTTCCTCGAGGCGCCGGGCAAGCTCAGCAATGCCGACCTCGTCGAAGGCCTCGAGCTGCTCAGGGGTGATCGAAGCCGGGCCCATGGCGGAAAACAGATCGTCAGTTTGATCCTGCCAGGGATGCCGCGGCCGATGATGGTAAAACTGATGGTTGAGGTGGCCGCTGCGAAGCGATCACCCGCCCATGCACCACCACCTGGGAGTGCGTAATGGGGAATTAGCTCAGCTGGTAGAGCGCTGCGATCGCACCGCAGAGGTCAGGGGTTCGAGTCCCCTATTCTCCATCAATGCCAAAGGCTTTAAGCCACCTGGAAACTTTCGAGTTCAATCTTGCATCGGCCAATGCAGCTGCATGATTCGCCGTTGCCGCAGCGTTGATCAAATTCCAACGACCAGAACAGCGGGCCTTGCTACATCCGACACCGCTGAATAGAACGGTGAAAACAGAAGCCCGAAAGCGAGCAGAGGGGCGTAGCGAGCTAGCCCCATCTGTCACATCGTGGATTCAGACAGGAATCAAGTCTGTTGCCATATTGGGATTCTGCAGGAAGAAATCGGGGGTGATTTTGGCGAAGAAATCATCCGCCGTGGCACCGAGGACAAAGTTTGAACCTGCGCCAGCACCAAGACTTGCAGGGGTGATATTTTGAACAAATCCAATGAAGTTGCCTGACTTGAAGCCGATCAACGTTCCAGCAACTCCATCAAGCACAGTATTCGTAAATTCAAGCTCCGAAAAGGATGCAACACCCGGGAGAACAATTTTATCTCTATTCCCACCCACAAGTGAGAAATCAGTGATGACATCGACTTCAAAGGCATTGGGGGAGGTATTGGCGGCGTCGGTTGGCAGGACAAATCGATCATTACCTGCCCCCCCCATTCAGAAAATCTTTGCCTAGATCACCGGTGACAATATCGTCTCCTGCTTCACCGAAAACAAAATCGTTACCTGCGCCACCTCGAACAATATCATTACCAGCCCCGCCACTGACATTGTCGTTACCAACATTCCCGTTGAGCCAATCCGCCCCTGCGTCGCCGGCAAGGAAATCATTTTCATTGCCGCCAAGATATTTGTCTCGCCCGGTGCCGCCAACCAAAAAATCGTTGCCGAGGTTTCCGTTTACATCGTTAAACCAGCCAGGGATGGGAATGCTCGAGCCGGTAACCTGATCGTCTCCACCATTCATTCTGGTGGGCTGACCAAGAGAATCAGGGAAGTTCTCAAGGGATACGGTATCAGCCAGGTTGGAGAAATCCCATCTGCCATCAGGGCCGAGAATTTGCTGATTTTGGATCGGGGAAGCAGCCATGAGCCATTTTTGAAATCATTTGATCTTAACGGCTCCGACCGCCTTCGGAGCAAAGGCATTTGAACTCTTAATCATTGATCAGAGAGAAGTCGGCCGCATCAGAGTTCCGAATTGAGTCCCATCCTTTCGCGACGTCTCTGATCGGTTCGATTACTCTAATCCCAAAGCACTCCTCTTCACACCTCGCACAAGGCCATGGCTGCTCTGGAATGGAGTTCAGACGCTGAAGTTGAGTTGAAGGAGGTCCCCTTCTTCGTGCGGCCAGCGGTGCGCCGGCGCATCGAACGGCTCGCCGCCGATGCGGGCCTGGAGCGGATCGAGGTTGCCTTCTACGAGCAGGCCAAGGCACAGTTCGGCCAGAAGTGAGCGGACCTGGCCCGCGCTGATCCGATCCCGGCTCCCTCACGCCCAGCCGTGGTGGGAAGGGCGATGGGGTAAAAGAGAGGTCTGATCCGTTCCCTACCGTTGCGATGTCGCAGTCCAAGCGTGAGCAGGTGGTCAGTCATCTGCGCTACATCCGCCAGGAACTGCGCGAGATGCACCAAGGTGTGATGGAAGACGGACTGCTTCCTGAAGCTGGTGAGGTGAGGGGTGTCATGGCCCAGATGGAGGCCCTGCTCGAATTGCTGGAAGGCAAGGGCTCCCGCAAGAAAGACAGCGAGGGCTGATCCCGGCTTCCAGCGACCAGCTCGTCAGCACGCAGGGCAGGTCTCAGGCTGAGGCCCACCCAATGTGACGGCTATCCTGCCGCTCTGCCGTGCGGTTCACTGGGCTCCGGCTCACTGGACCTGGTAACGGCCGCCCGATGCGAACTCCCTTCCCGGCTCGCCGCTCCAGCCCCACCCAGCGAATCGAGCAGACCCCCGAGGCAGGATCGTTGCGGCCACGACCGACACGCCTGCAGAGCCGGGTGGTCGACGCAGGCGCGGCCCTGACCGACTGGGCCAGTAATCCCTGGCGACGGCTAGCCCTGCTGCTGATCGTCCTGCTGCTCGGCTTCGTGATCGGCGGTGGCGTCGGCACCATCTGCGGTGCCCTCTCCATCATTGACCACCTGGCGGCCCTGTTCTGCGTGATCGCGATGGAATTCGCCATCAGGGCCCGCCGCTGGTTGCTGCGGCAGCGTGGTGATCATCTGGGGCTGGAACTGCTGGACATGGGCCGGATCGGCCTGCTTTACGGCCTGCTGCTGGACGGCTTCAAGCTGTTCTGAGCTCCGGCCCCATCCCCGGCGGCCAGAAGATAGAGCAGGGCCATCCGCACCGGGATGCCATTGCGGACCTGCTCCTCCACCAGGTTGGCCCCAGGATCGTCGAGCAGATCGCCGGCCATTTCCACGCCACGGTTGACCGGGCCGGGATGGAGCAGGGGAACCGGCTGGCCACACAGGGCCAGGCGATCGCGGCTGAGGCCATAGAGGCGGTGGTACGTGTCGAGGCTGGAGAGCAGTTGCTGCTGCATCCGCTCTTTCTGCAGACGCAGGGTCATCACCGCATCGGCCCCAGGCAACGCCTCCTCAAGGGAGCGCACCACCTGGATCGAGCCACGTCGGGGCACAGGATCCTCATGCTGGCCAGGGGGCGGAGCCGCCACGAAGTCGGCGAAGGCCTCGGGTACCAGAGTGGGCGGACCACAAAGCACCACATCCGCGCCACAGGCGGTGAGGGCCCAGAGATTGGAGCGCGCGACACGCGAGTGCATCACATCTCCCACGATCGCGACCCGCCGGCCCCGCAGGCCTTCGGGCGATGGGGCCAGCGGATCAAAGTGGCGGGCAAGTGTGAACAGATCCAGCAGACCCTGGCTGGGATGGCTGTGCAGCCCATCGCCGGCATTGAGCACCGCCACCCTTTCGCCGGACTGATCGAGATCGCGCGCCAGGCAGGCAGGCACGCCGGCGCAGCGATGGCGTACCACCAGCACCGTCGATCCCATCGCCACATAGGTGCGGGCGGTATCAAGCAGGCTCTCGCCCTTGCTGAGCGAGCTGGAGGACGGGGAGAAACTCTGAACGTCAGCGGAGAGGCGCTTGGCGGCCAGCTCGAAGCTGCTGCGCGTGCGGGTGCTCGGTTCGAAGAAGAGGGTGGTCATCAACCGGCCCTGCAGCGCCGGCAGCTTGCGAGCGCCGGCATCAGGCAGGGAACGAAAGCGCTGAGCCAGCTCCAGCACGGTGGCGAAATCCTGCAGCGAGAACGCCGCCAGGTCGATCACATGGCGGTGGTTCCAGCCGCTCAAGGGGCCGCGGTCGCGCAGAACACCCCACAAGGTAGGGCTCTGCCGAGCAGCAGGGCTCAGACATCCAGCAGGACGGCCGGATCCAGGGCAAACGCCAGCGGCGGCTTCCGATCACCGCGCACGCGGCGGCTGACACTGCGACTGCCGCGCAGATACCAGCGCCAGGGCAGCTCCTGGGCGGAAGAGATGCCGATGCGGGGGCACTGGCACAACGGGTCTTCCCCACGGCTGCGGCACTGATCGAGCCAGTCCTGCAGCCGCGAGGGAACCGGCGCCAGCCACACCCCCGACTCAGGCGCCACGGAGCGGCCATCCAGGCTGCGATCCAGGCCGAAACGGCGGGCCAGCAGAGCGGGGCCTGCCGCCACCCGCTCCGGTTCGCCGGGCAGCGCCACCGCCCGCAGCAGCACGCCGTTGGCCCAGTCTCTGCGGCCGGTCACCACGTTGACGCAGTGGTGCAGGCCGTAGGTGAGATAGACGTAAAACCGCCCAGGCTCACCGAACAGCGTTGCATTGGCTGGACTACGGCGGCGATGACCATGGCAGGCCGGCTCGCTCTGGCAGTAGGCCTCCGTTTCCACGATCAGCCCCCGCAGCGCGGTTCCATCCGGCAAGCGCCGCACCAGCAGGCTGCCGATCAGCTCCGGCGCCACCGTTTCGGCCGGGCGCACAAAGAACCCCTGGGGCAGGGGTGCCGGCAGCCGGGTCACAGGCGCGAGGTCACGAGACGCCACCATCCTGACCGCAGTCCACACAGCGGCAGCGTCTGTCGACAGACTGGGGCCATCAATGAGCGAGTGCCCCCGTGACCGATCCGAGCTCCAGCTTCAATCCAGGCCTCGTGGTGCTGGTGGTGAGCGTGCTGTTCTGTCTCACCACCCTGTTCTTCGGCACCAAGGGCGGCTACTACGACACCGACGCCTACGACGGCAACGGCACGGCCCACTGACCCCACCTGGGGGCTGTTCAGGAGCCCTGGCTGCCGAGCCGTTCGGCTTCAGGGCAGTCCTCGGAGGTCAGCAGATCGTCGGCCGTGTTGGTGCGGCACACGTAGGCCAGGCGGGTGCTGACGGCGCCGATCGAATCGAGACGCACGCTCTCCTCCCAACTGTGCAGCTCGTCGTCGTCTTCGGCGTCGTAGCGCAGGGTGACGAGATCACCATCGATCTCCAGGATGCGCGCCTCTTCGATCCAGCGCTGCTGATCGCGCAGAAACACCCACACCGGGCGCTTCTCACAACAGAACTGTTGGAGCTTGCGGTGCAGCATGGTCCCTCCGGGCTGCAGGCCCATTGATCCTAAGCAGATCCATCCAGGTTGCCGCTGTTCACCATGACCATCTCCCCCAGCACCGAAGCCATCCGCCTGCAGCTGCGCAGCTGGCCGGAGGTGGAGACCTACCTGACGCACTGCAAGGGGGTGATCGTGCCGCTCGGCTCCACGGAGCAGCACGGACCCACGGGCGCCATCGGCACCGATGCCCTCACCGCTGAAGCCGTGGCCCTGGAAGTGGGCCGCCGCACCGGTGTGCTGGTCACGCCGACCCAGGCCTTCGGCATGGCGGAGCACCACCTCGATTTCGCCGGCACGATCAGCCTGCAGCCGGCCACGCTGCTGGCTGTGCTCCACGACGTGGTGCTGTCGCTGGCGCGCCATGGCTTTGAGCGGATCTTCGTGATCAACGGCCACGGCGGCAACATCGCCACGGCACGGGCCGCCTTCGCCCAGGCCTACGGCACCGCCACCGCCCGGGGGCTGCCCCACCCGGAACGGCTGCGCTGCCGTCTGGCCAACTGGTTCACCGCCGCACCGGTGATGCGTGAAGCCCGGCAACGCTATGGCGAGAAGGAAGGCCATCACGCCACCCCCAGCGAAATCGCCCTGACCCTGCACCTGGAGCCGAGCCTGGTGGAGAAGCAGCGGCCCCTGCCGGAACCGGCGCCGGCCGGCCCGATTCATGGCCCAGCCGATTTCCGCCGGCGCCATCCCGATGGCCGCATGGGTTCCGATCCCTTCCTGGCCAGTCCTGACCACGGCAAGACCTTTCTGGATCTGGCGGCCACGGCCCTTGCGGAGGATCTCACCGCCTTCCTGGCCGAGTAAGTTCCCCCTCAGCCTCCCCCCCGACCCGGGTGCAGCGATGAGCAGGATCACGGCCGACGATGTACGCAAGGTGGCCCACCTGGCCCGCCTCGATCTCCCCGAGGAGAAGATCACCACCTACACCGGCCAGCTCGAGCGCATTCTCGATTACGTGGCCCATCTCCAGCAGGTCGACACCGAAGGCGTTGAGCCCACCACCCGGGCCGTCGAAGTGGTGAATGTGACCCGAGCCGATGCGGTGGACACCACTGCGGAGCGCGAGCAGCTTCTGGATCTGGCGCCACAGCGCGAGGGCGACTTCTTCCGCGTGCCGCGCATCCTGGCTGAGTAAGGGCTCAGCGGACCGGCGACACCGCCGTTCGATGCAGCAGCTCCAACACCCTGCGGCGGGCATGGCGGGTCGGCATCAGAGCAGCCAGAGGCCTGAGTCGACTGCGGCGCTTCTTGTGGCTGCGCACGCCGAGAAAGATGTCGTAGAGAAAATTGAGACCATCGGTGCGGGTCTCGAACAAACCGAGACGCTGAGGTGATCCCTTGGCGTCAAGAATGTGGCGGGTGGCGTGATAGGCGTCCTGGTACTCAAACCAGGGAATCGATGGCCAGAGATGGTGAATCAGGTGATAGTTCTGCCCCATGATCAGCAGGTTCATCAACCGGCCCGGGTAAACGCGGGCGTTGTGCCAGCGGTTGCGCGACTGAAAGGGCCGGTGAGGCAGATAATCGAAGAACAGACCCAGGGTGACCCCCACCATCAGCGCCGGTGCGAACCAGCAGTTGAAGACGAAATCCTGGAAGCCATACTTCAACGACGCCAGCACGATGGCAAAGAAGAGGCCGCGAGCCAGACCCCACTCCAGTAATTCATAGCGGCGCCAGAGGTGATGCCGGAAGAAGAAGACCTCGTGATAGAAAAAACGCGGTGCGATCAGCCACAGCGGTCCAAACGTGGAGACGATGTGATCGGGATCGTGTTTGGGATCGTTCACATGGGCGTGATGCTGCAGATGCACCCGCGTGAACACCGGAAAGCTGAAGCCGAGCAGCATCGCCGCCCCATGGCCCATCACCGCGTTCCAGAAGCGGCTGGGATGGGCGGCGTTGTGGCAGGCATCGTGAATCACGGTGCCCTCCAGATGCAGAGCCAGGAAGCCGAGGGCCAGCAGCACCGGCAGGGGCCAACCGGCGCCGAACCAGCCCCAGATGGTGAGCCCTGCCAGGGCATAGCCCCCCAGGAACAACCCCACGGTGGGATTCCAGGCATCCGGCGGGTCGAGGAACTCTCGCGGCACCGCACTGGAAGGGGAACGCCTCAGCACCTGGGTGGCAGGGGTCTGAATCGAACGCGCCTCAGTCGCCAGCGGAGATTCCATCATCGTCTGCTGATGCACCTGAGGCCAAAAGGTCGCACAACCTAAAAAACCGGGAATGCCCACCGGGGGACTTGAACCCCCACAGCCTGAGCCACTGGAACCTAAACCCAGCGCGTCTACCAATTCCGCCAGGTGGGCGTGTGGCGACTCTAGGGAGTGTCGGGGAACAGCTTCCACAATGGGGGCCGTACGCCACACCGCCATGCTCGCCACCCTGGGGGGAAGCCTGGCCCTGCTGCTGGGGCTGGCTGTTCTGTTGCTGCCGCTGCTGGCCCAGGAGCTGAGCCGTCCCCGCGACGCAGTGTGGGGGGCGGTGGTGCTGCTGCTGGGGCTGGTGCTGGTCACCAGCGCCGACCGCCTGGTGGGAGCGCCGATGGTGGCCGTGCTCTGCGGCGGCCTGCTGATCGGCCGCCTCGGCAGCGAGGTGGGCCAGGCCCGCTGGCGTCAGCTCACCCCCGAAGAGCAGCAGCGGCTCTGGTCGTTGGAGCGGTGGCGAACCAGCCTGCAGCAACTGCTGGTGGCGGTCGGCAAGCTGATCGAGCTGGTGATGGGCCTGGCAACGGGACTGGCCAGCTGGATCCAGGAGCGGCGCCAACCGCGCAGCGTCACCAAGCGCTGGGTGCGGCAGGAGCCTGGGGCCACGGACAGCTCAAGGGACAGTTCTGACCAGGAAGCCAGCGCCGACATGGACTCCAACCCTGGGGCCGAGCGCAACCCCGGTGCTGATGGCCTGCAGGGCCAGGAGCCCGCGCCCCAGCACAGCCCCGAGACCGATGGGGCCACCGAGCACCAGCCTGCGCTGGAAACCAGCCCAGAGTCCGACGGATCGATCCCTCCCCTGACTGCCCCGAGGGATGAGGCCGAAACCCAGCCGGCGGGGACAGCTGCAGCGCCCAGCCCTGCACCGGAGGACGATCTGCCCCCCTCCGACCTCACCCAGGAACCATCAGAAGCGCAACTGCCGGCTTCGGTTCAGGACCAGGCTTCGAATCAGGAGGCGACAGCATCGGAGGAGGTTGATGCCGGCCCCGAAGCTGACGAAGCCAAGACCGAAGCCGAAGTCCAGGCCGAGGTGGGATCGGCCCCAGTGGTGCGCAGCTTCGAGGATGTCGACGCGCTGCTCCGCTCCACGCCAGAAGCACCCTGACACCGAAGACACCGGCGTGCCAGAGCGCCGTCACGCCGGGGCAAATGCAGCGGGACGGGATAATCGCGCCTTGCTGCACCGAGGCGTCGTGACCGCCAGCCCGGCCTCCCCCTCGTCCTCCGATCCGGCTGCGGCCGCGGGCCCCACCGCAGAGGTGTCCTACAAGGACACCCTCAACCTCCTGCAGACGCCCTTCGGCATGCGGGCCAATGCCAAGGTGCGGGAGCCGGAGCTGCAGCGTTTCTGGGCCGAGCAGCGGATCTACGAGCGTCTCAGCCGCGAGAATCCGGGAGAACGCTTCACCCTGCATGACGGGCCGCCCTACGCCAATGGCGCCCTGCACGTGGGTCACGCCCTCAACAAGATCCTCAAGGACATCATCAACAAAACCGCCCTGTTGCAGGGCAGGCGCTGCCGCTTCGTGCCGGGCTGGGACTGCCACGGCCTGCCGATCGAGCTGAAGGTGCTGCAGAGCCTCAGCAGCAGCGAACGCCAGGCCCTCACGCCGATCGCGCTGCGGCGCAAGGCCCACGCCTATGCGCTCGAGCAGGTGGAGGGCCAGAAGGCCGGGTTTCGCCGCTGGGGCATCTGGGCCGACTGGGACCAGCCCTACCTGACCCTGCACAAGTCGTATGAGGCGGCCCAGATCGGCGTGTTCGGCCAGATGGTGCTGGCCGGGCACATCTACCGGGGGCTCAAACCGGTGCACTGGAGCCCCAGCTCCCGCACCGCCCTGGCGGAGGCCGAGCTGGAGTACCCCGACGGGCACACCTCCCCGAGCGTCTTCGTCGCCTTTCCGGTGGTGGAGCTGCCCGAGCCGCTGCGCCAGGGCCTGCACAACGCCGGCGTGACCCTTGAAGGCGCTGGCTCCCTGGCGGTGGCGATCTGGACCACCACGCCCTGGACCCTGCCGGCCAACCTGGCAGTGTCGGTGAACGACCGACTCGACTACGCCATCTGCCGCATCGGCCAGGGCGGAGGCGGTAGCCAACACCGCGCTGCCCACCTGGTGGTGGCGGCCGATCTGGCCGCCAGCCTGGAGCACACCCTGGGGCTGAGTCTCGAACCCATCCTGCGGGTCAAGGGCGCGGAGCTGGAGGGCATCACCTACCAGCACCCCCTGCTGGATCGCAGCAGCCCGGTGGTGATCGGCGGCGAATACATCACCACCGAAGCAGGCACCGGCCTGGTGCACACCGCCCCCGGCCATGGCGTGGACGACTTCAACACCGGCCGCAAGTACGGCCTGGCGGTGCTCTGCCCGGTCGATGAGGCCGGCAACCTCACCGCCGAAGCCGGTCCATTCGCCGGCCTGAATGTGCTGAAGGAGGCCAATGGGGCCATCATCACCGCCCTGCGGGATGCCGGCGCCCTGCTGGCGGAGCAGCGCTACGAACACCGCTATCCCTACGACTGGCGCACCAAGAAACCGACGATCTTCCGGGCCACGGAACAGTGGTTCGCGTCAGTGGACGGCTTTCGCGACCAGGCCCTCGCCTCGATCGCCGCCGTGGACTGGCTGCCCGAGAGCGGCCGCAATCGCATCGAGGCGATGGTGCGGGACCGGGGCGATTGGTGCATCTCGCGCCAGCGCACCTGGGGTGTGCCGATCCCCGTGTTCTATCACCGCAGCAGCGGTGAGGTGCTGCTCAACGCCGACACCCTCGACCACATCCAGGCCCTGATCGCCGAGCACGGCTCCGACGTGTGGTGGGAGCGCGATGAGGCAGGCCTGCTGCCACCCGCCTATGCCGACCAGGCCGATCAATGGCGCAAGGGCAGCGACACCATGGATGTGTGGTTCGATTCCGGCTCCTCCTGGGCCGGCGTGCTCGGCGGCCTTGCCGCCGCTGACGCCCCGGCGGAGGCCTCGCCCCTGAACTATCCCGCCGACCTCTACCTGGAGGGCTCGGACCAGCACCGCGGCTGGTTCCAGAGCAGCCTGCTCACCTCGGTGGCCGTCCATGGCCACGCCCCCTATCGGCGGGTGCTCACCCACGGCTTCACCCTGGATGAGAAGGGCCGCAAGATGAGCAAATCCCTGGGCAACGTGGTCGACCCGGCGGTCCTGGTGGAAGGCGGCAAGAACGCCAAGCAGGATCCCGCCTATGGGGCCGATGTCCTGCGGCTGTGGGTGAGTTCGGTCGACTATTCGGCCGACGTGCCCCTCGGTCCGGGGATCGTCAAGCAACTGGCGGATGTGTACCGCAAAGTGCGCAATACGGCCCGCTATCTGCTGGGCAACCTCCACGACTTCGATCCGCGGCCCGTGGCCGAGGGCGGCGATGCGATCGCCTACGCCGAGCTGCCGCTGCTGGACCGCTGGATGCTGCAGCGCACCGCCGCCCTGATCGATGCGGTGACGGGCGACTTCGAGCGCTTCGAGTTCTACCGCTTCTTTCAGGCGCTGCAGAACTTCTGCGTGGTGGATCTCTCCAACGTCTACCTCGACATCGCCAAGGATCGGCTCTACGTGAGCGGCGCTGCCGAATTCCGCCGCCGCAGCTGTCAGACCGTGCTGAGCCTGGTGCTGGAGCGTCTGGCGGGGCTGATCGCACCGGTGCTCTGCCACATGGCTGAAGACATCTGGCAGAACCTTCCCTACCCCGTGGCCGAGGTCTCGGTGTTTGAGCGGGGCTGGCCCACGGCGCCAGCGGACTGGGCCGCACCCGAACTGGAGAGCTCCATGGAGCGGATTCTCGAGCTGCGCGCCCTGGTGAACCGCCAGCTGGAGAGCTGCCGGGCCGAAGGGAAGCTCGGTGCCTCCCTTGAAGCCCAGGTGCACCTGGAGCTCGGCGCCGGTGAGGCCGCAGCGGCCCTGCAACCCTGCCTCGACTGGCTGGCGGGTTCAGCCGCGCCAAGCGTCGACAACCTGGCCGACTGGCTGCTGGTCTCAGCTCTGCAGCTGGGCGGTGCTCCCCCTGACGCGGTGCTGGCCGAGGCCAGCGCAGGCGGCATCCAGGTGCGGATTGCCCGGGCCGAGGGCGAGAAATGCGAGCGCTGCTGGCATTACGAAACCGACATCGGCCAGCACACCCTGCACCCCAGCCTCTGCGGCCGCTGCGTGGCGGTGCTGACCACCTGAATTGAGCCGGAGTTCAGCCGGCCAGGCACCTCAGCACCAGCGGGCCGGGTCCAACAGCAGCTCCATCGGCACCGGCCCCAGCAGCACCTGCTCGGCACCGGGCCGCAGGGGGCCCACCAGCAGTTCGGCGGCTTCGATCCGTGCGCCCGGCGGCAACGCCGACTGGTCGGGATCGACCTCTGTGGGGTGCGTGGTGCTGCTGGAAAATCCGCGGAACACCAGCAGCTCCAGGGGGTCCTCGCCGAGGGAACCCCGCAGCCGCAGCACCCGATCGGGCCGGTCCCGGCTGATCTCCTCCAGCCTGGCCAGCACCCCACAGCCGGCAGCGCCCGTCTCAGAACTCACCGGCCACCCTCCCCTGCTTGGGCAGCCGCACCAGCAGCCACTGCAACAGCCCCACCCCATAGCCCACCAGGGCCAGGTAGCCCACGAAGGCCGCCACCGCCGGCGTCCAGTCGGCGCCGAAGACGAAGTCAAAGACCCGGTCGACGCCCCCATGAATGCCCTGCGGCGCCTCCAGCCAGGCACGGCAGAGGGTGCGCTCCAGGGCAGCCCCACCCCCCAGGCAGGGAAGCGCCGTGGTCGCCAGGCCCGCGCCGAGCAGGGCCAGCACCGTGAGGCTCCAGCGCCAGAGGCGCAGGGTGAGCGGCAAGGGACGCCAGGGCGGCAGGTCGGCCAGTTCCTCGTTGAGATCGACCCAGAACCACAGGGACGCCACGATCAGCAGCGGCGCAATCACCAGCAGGGCGTAGCCGAGCGGACGGCGATCGGTGAGCAGCAACAGGGCCACCAGCAGCAGGCTGGCCACCTTCCAGTAGATCGTGAGCAGCCGCACCAGGGCCGTCTCCCGACGCAGCGCCGCCCAGACCAGCAGCACCAGCGGCAGCCCCAGGGCGAACACGCTGGCGAGCCGCACATCCAGCCACACCAGCGAGCGATACAGGAGATCGGACTCGAACACGGCGGCGGCGGTACGGGAAGACGCCATTATCCGCAGCCTGCCTGAGGCGATAGGGTCCGCCCATGGCCGCATTCCCATTCCTGCGCTGGCTCGAGCCAGCTGAGCCGGCTGCCTGGTGTCGCAGCGCGCTCTCCCAGGAGGCCTCCCTCGAGGCCGCGGTGGATGCCGTCGCCGGCCAACTGAGCAGCAAGGAAGAAGCCGATCTGGCCCTGGTGTTTGTCTCGAGCGCCTACGCCAGTGACCTGCCACGTCTGCTGCCACTGCTCAGCCAGCGGCTGCGCTCCAACCATTGGCTCGGCTGTGTCGGCGGCGGTGTGGTGGGCACCGACCCTGCCGGGGTGCCGCGGGAGCTGGAGCGCGAGCCGGCCCTGAGCGTGACCCTGCTGCGCCTGCCCGGTGCAAGGCTGCACCCGTTCCAGATCGACACCAGCCAGCTGCCTGATCTGGACGGCCCCGCCGAACCCTGGATCGATCGGGTCGGCACCGCCGCAGGCGCGTCTGCCTCGATGCTGCTGCTGGTGGATCCCTCCAGTCCGGCCATCAACGACCTGATCAGTGGCCTCGACTACGCCTTTGCGGGGGTCGACAAGGTGGGAGGCATCGCCGGACAGCACAGCGCCAGCCATGGCTCCCTGCTGTTTGACGGCTCGGTCTGCACCGGCGCGGTGGGCTGTCTGATCGAAGGAGCCTGGCGGCTCGATGCGGTGGTGGCTCAGGGCTGCCGGCCGATCGGCCCGGTGTTCGAAGTGGAGCAGGCCCAGCGCAACGTGGTGCTGGAAGTGAGCCTCGGCCAGCGGCGCAACACCCCCGTGGCCGCCCTGCAGGAAATCCTCACGGCCCTCACCCCGGAGGAGCGGGAGCTCGTCAAGCACTCCCTGTTCCTGGGTGTGGGGCGCAGCAACTTCAGCCTCAGCAGCAGCAGCGAAGACTCGGCGGCCTTCCTGGTGCGCAACCTGATCGGCGTCGATCCCCGCAATGGCGCCGTGGCCGTGGCGGAGCGGATGCGGGTGGGCCAGCAGGTGCAGTTCCAGCTGCGCGATGCCGCCGCCTCCAGCCAGGAGCTGCGCCAGCTGCTGGCCAGCCAGGCTGAACGGGAGCCGGAGCCACTGGCGGCATTGGTCTTTGCCTGTCTGGGCCGGGGCCAGGGCCTCTACGGCCGCCCGGACGGGGATGTGAGCCTCTGCCGCGCCGCCTTCGCGACGGTGCCGATCGCCGGGGCGTTCTGCAACGGCGAAATCGGGCCGGTGGCGGGCAACACGCACCTGCATGGCTACACCGCCAGCATCGGCTTCCTGGTGCCCCAGGAACCCGTGGACCCGGTCGCCTCAGCAGCCGAAGCGGCGGCCTGAGCGCCGGAAGCGACACTGCCGCCATGGTGCGTCAACACGTCAATCCCCTCAGCCGCCGCCACCAGCTGCCGCGGCCCCTGCCACCACTGAACGACCTGTTCGCCGATCCGTCCCTGCCGCTTCGGCTCGACATCGGCTCGGCCCGCGGCCGCTTCCTGCTGGCCCTGGCCCAGGTGGATCCGGGCTGGAACCATCTCGGCGTCGAGATCCGCAGGCCCTTGGTGGAGGCCGCCGAGGCCGACCGCCAGGTCCTGGGCCTCAGCAACCTCCACTTCCTGCTCTGCAACGCCAATGTGAGCCTGCAGGACTGGCTCAGGGCCCTGCCGGAGGGCAGGCTGGAGCGGGTCACGATCCAGTTCCCCGACCCCTGGTTCAAGACGAAGCATCACAAGCGGCGGGTGCTGCAGCCCGCCCTGCTGCACGCGATCGCAGCCGCCCTGGCGCCGGGCCGGGAGCTGTTCATCCAGAGCGACGTGCTGGCCGTGATCGAGCCGATGGTGGACCTGATCGAGGCCAGCGCCTGCTTCACCCGTCCGCCGCAGGACCGGCGCCCCTGGCGCGACCACAACCCCCTGCCGGTGCCGACCGAACGGGAGCGACTGGTGCTGGAGCAGGGGCTTCCGGTGTACCGCGTGCTCTATCAACGCGCCCTGACGCCCGCCCCCGGATTGGAGGAGAGGGTGGCGCTGGCCGCCGATAATCCCGCCACTGAGCCGGTGCACACCACCGACTCCTGCGCCGCGGAGCCACCAGCCCCTTGACCTCCCCTGCCCCCACCCCCTGGCTGCTGCGCTGGCAGGGGGTTCTGGCCAACACCCCCGCCGGCCCCCTCAGCAGCCGGATGCCCCTGGTGGCGGGGGTGGTGCTCTGCGCCCTGATGGCCGGCCTGCCGCTGGTGACCCGCGCAGGGCTGAGCCTGCTGATCCTGGCCAGCGGCCTGCTCTGGCTGGTGTGGGCCCTGCGGACGCCGGCGCGGGGCCTGAGCCCGATCAATGGCTGGCTGCTGGTGGTGCTGGCCCTGGCGGTGCTGGCCACGGGCTTCTCGCCGGTCCCGGCTGCCGCAGCCAAGGGGTTGCTGAAACTGCTCAGCTACATGGCCGTCTATGCCCTGATGCGCCAGCTGCTGGCCGCCGCTCCGGTGTGGTGGGACCGGATCGTGGCAGCGCTGCTGGCCGGCGAGCTGGTGACCAGCGTGATCGGCCTGCGGCAGCTCTACGCCAACACCAGCGAACTGGCCCGCTGGGCCGATCCGAACTCAGTGGCCAGCGGAACGGTGCGGATCTACAGCACCCTGGAGAACCCCAACCTGCTGGGGGGCTATCTCCTGCCGATCCTGCCCCTGGCGATCGTGGCCCTGCTGCGCTGGCCCGGCCTGGCCCGCAAGCTCTATGCTCTCGCCTCCCTGGTGCTGGGTGCTTCAGCTCTGGTGCTCACCTACAGCCGCGGCGCCTGGATGGGGATGGTGGCCTCCCTTGCCGTGATCGGCCTGCTGCTGGCGATCCGCCAGACCCAGACCTGGCCCCTGCTGTGGCGGCGCCTGTTTCCGCTGTTGCTGCTGGGAGGCGGGGCTCTGATTCTGGTGCTGCTCGTCACCCAGGTGGAGCCCCTGCGGGTGCGGGCGATGAGCCTGCTGGTGGGCCGCGAGGACAGCTCCAACAACTTCCGCATCAACGTCTGGCTGGCGGCCCTGGACATGATCCGCGACAGGCCCTGGCTGGGGATCGGGCCGGGCAACACGGCCTTCAACCTGATCTACCCGCTCTATCAGCAACCCAAGTTCAACGCCCTCAGCACCTACTCGATCCCCCTGGAGCTGGCCGTGGAAGCGGGGATTCCCGGTCTGCTGGCCGGCATCGGCCTCGCTCTGGCAAGCATCAGGGCCGGGCTGGCCCAGTGGCGTCAGTCCGGCGTGCTGGCCCTGCCCTGCCTGGCCTCGGTGGCGGTGATCGCCGGGCTGATGGTGCAGGGCCTCACCGACACGATCTTCTTCCGGCCGGAGGTGCAGCTGATCGCCTGGTTCTGCCTGGCCACCCTCGCGGCCGCTCCAGCATTGGGCCGGGCCACGGATCGCCCCTGATGACCGGCTCGCCAGCACCAGTGCCTTCGCCAGGCCTGATCGCCGGCTTCGACGCGGGCCAGAGCCACACCTGCTGCCGGCTGGCACGGCCCGATCCGGCATCCTGGATCCTGGCGGAAGGCGAGGGGCCGGGCGTCTGCCACCTGGCGGCACCGGACGGTCCGGAGCGCTTCCGTGCGGCCCTGCAGCTCAGCCTTCAGAGCGCTCTGGAACGGCTGCCGGCCGAGGCGCAGGCCCAGACAGGTCTGCAGCCCCTGTTGGCGGCGGCGATCGGCGCCAGCGGGATCGAGCAGGGAACCGCCGTTCAGGAAGAGGGCCGACGCCTTGCCGCCCGGGCCCTGCAACTGCCCCTGGAACGGCTGGAGGTGACCGGCGATGAGCGCACCGCCCTGCACGGCGCCTTCGCGGGCGGGGTCGGCATCCTGGTGATCAGCGGCACCGGCACGATCGCCGTGGGCCAGGACGGCCAGGGCCGCAGCCACCGCTGCGGCGGCTGGGGCTGGCTGCTCGATGGGGCCGGCTCAGCGATGGACATCGGCCGTGACGGCCTGGCCCTGAGTCTGCGCATGGCCGATGGCCGCATCCCGGACTCCGATCTGCGCCGGGCCCTGTGGCAGGCCCTGGATCTGGAAGTGGACGACCCCCTGGCACCGCAGCGGATCAAGACCCTGGTGGTGCAGCCGCAGTTCGGCGCCGCTGGCTTCGCCGCCCTGGCGCCGGTGGTGCACGACCTGGCCAGGCACGGCGATGCCGGGGCGGCGGCGATCCTTGAGGCCAACGCCGCCGCCCTGGCGGCAATGGTCATGGCGGTGGCCGCGGCCCTGGAGCTGCAGAGCCCGGCCGTGGTGACCAGCGGCGGGGCCCTGCGCCACCTGGAGGGCCTGCACCAGCGTTTCGCCCAGCGGCTGCAGGAGCGTCTGGGCGGCGCCCATCTGGTGGACCCGCGGGGCGATGCCTGCGCCGGTGCCCTCCAGCTCGCCCAGCAGCTGGCGGATCAGGCAGCCTGAGCCCTCAGGCCGCACAGAGGTGCGCTTCGGCCTCGGCCGCCAGGTGGTGAGTCCAGTGATCCACCTGGCCCTGTTCGGCCGCCTCCACCATCACCCGCAGCAGGGGCTCGGTGCCGCTGGCCCGCACCAGCACCCGTCCCTGACCCTCCATCGCCTGCTCGGCCGCCTCCACCGCACGACGCAGCGGCTCACACTGCTGCCACTGCTGCCGCCGCTGCCGATCGGGCACGGTCACGTTGACGAGCCGCTGGGGGTAGGGCCGGAAGCTGCTCTCAAGCCAATCGGCCAGGCTCAGGCCGGCCTGGTGCAGGCGGGTGGCCACCTGCAGGGCGGTGAGCAGGCCATCGCCGCTCATGCCATGGCGGGCCGAGAGGATGTGACCCGACTGCTCACCACCGAGACCCGCCCCCAGCTCCTCCATCGCCTGGTGGACGTACTGATCCCCCACGGCGGTGCGCTCCAGCACCCCGCCACGGGCCTGCCAGGCACGCTCGAAGCCCAGGTTGGACATCACCGTGGCCACAATGCGGTTCTGGGGCAGCTGATCGGCCTCCTGCAGGGCCGTGCCCCAGAGGTAGAGGATCTGATCGCCGTCCACCACCCGACCCTGGCCATCGACGGCCAGCATGCGGTCGGCATCGCCATCGAAGGCGAATCCCATGGCGGCACCGCTGGCGAGCACGGCCTGCCGCAGCGGCTCGAGATGGGTACTGCCACAGCCCATATTGATGCGGTGGCCATCCGGCTCGCCGTGCAGCACGGTCACCGCGGCACCGAGGTCACGGAAGACCGCCTCCCCACAGGCGGCGGCCGATCCCCAGCAGAGGTCGAGCACCACCGGGCACCCATCCAGTCGCCTCCCCTCGACGCTGGCCAGCAGACCCTGCCGATAGACCTCCAGCAGGTCGCCCCGCTCATAGGCAGAGCCGAACGTCTCGGAGCCGCTGGCAATGTTGCCGCTAGTGCTGGGGCCGCCGATCGGAGCTTCGGCCTCAGTCTCCGGCGTGCCCCGCAGACCGCGCTCGATCGCCTCCTGCTGGTCGCGGCTGAGCTTGGCGCCGGAAGCCCCGAACACCTTGATGCCGTTGTCGTGGGGAGGGTTGTGGCTGGCCGAGACCATCAGCCCACCAGCCAGCCCGAGGCGGCGGATCGTGCCGGGCACCGCCGGTGTGGGGCAGAGACCCAGGTTCCAGACCTCCCGACCCGCGGCGGTCAGACCGGCGGTGAGGGCCGCCACCAGCATCGGTCCGCTGGTGCGCGAATCACTGCCGATCACCACCGGGCCGTCGGTGCGCAGCACCCGCCCGCACCAGTAGCCCACCTGCAGCGCCAGGGCCGGGGTCACGCAGGTACCGACGCGGCCGCGGATTCCGTCCGTGCCGAAGCCGGTGACGGCGTCACCCAGGGGTGCACCGATCGGAGGGGGCAGCGGCCCGGGCATGGCGACGCGATCGATGGCGGGCAGCAGGTTAAGAGCCTGCTGAAAAAGTCCCGAGGTCGCCATGACTTGAGTCTGACCTCTGGGCGCAGCGCCCGTGAACACTGGGCTCGGAGTCAGGCGTTCCCGGGCTGAATGGCCCTTGAAGGGGTTTTTCAGCAGTCTCTTAAGCGCCGTGTCCCGCCCCGCCCTCGCCATCACCGCCAGCGGCACGACTCCGGGTCAGCGCCAGCGACGCGGCCAGCAGGCCCAGCGCAGCAGCTCCGCCACCGCCCAGAGCAGCAGCAGGCCCACACTCCAGCCCGGCAACCAGCGGAAAGGCGGATAGGGCCGCAGCAGCACTACCACCCCTGCCACCGCCCAGAGCTGCAGGGTGCGCCGCCGCTGGGCCGCTCCCGGCAGGGTGGTGAGCAACGGCGGCAAGGGCGGCAGGGACGGCAACCGCGGCATCGACCGAGCCGGCGGCACCGGCGGCGGAGGGATCCCCAGAATGCCGGCAGCTGGCCCGCACGCCGTGCCCCGTTTCCCCCTGCTGATCGCGGCGACCACCCTGGGGACCGGCGCGGTGCTCCTCGGTGGCGGCGCCCTGCTGCAGTGGCTGCGCCCACCCCTGACTCCCGCCGTCTCCAGTGCTGCACTGACCAGGGCGGCGCGCTGGGACCCGGATCCCTGGCGGCGGCGGGAGGCGGCGCTCCTGCTGCACGCCCGCCTGGGCGAGGAGCCACGCCAACGGAGGCAGCTCCTGCGCCACCAGGGCTGGGGAGCCGATCCCCTCGCCGCCGTGGTGCTCAAACAGGACGCCCTGGCCGCGGAAGCCCTGGGCGACAGCAACGCCGCCACCCAGCTCTGGCAGCAACAACTGCGCCGCTTCCCCGGCGCCCCGAGCAGTGCCGATGCCCTCTACGCCCTCGGAAGGGAACAGCCGATCCAGCGTCAACGGCTGCGGCAGCGCTTCCCCGCCCATCCAGCGGCCCTGGCCGCCGCCCTTGAGGCCGGCGATCAGGGCCAGGCCCTGCTGGATGGCGCCAGCCATCTGGCCCGCTGGGGAGCCCGCTGGCCCGGCGCGATCGGGCCGATCCGCGCGGCCTGTGCCCTCAAGAATCCAGCACCGAACGCGGGTCAACGGGATCAGCTGGCCGGCGGCCTCGCCCAGTTGGGCGACGGCCAGGCCGCCCTGGCCTGCCTGAGGGGTGGCCGCGGCTCCAACGCCACCGAGCTGAGCCTGGCCCAGGCCCTGCTACGGGGCACTGCCACCGACAACGCCCTGGGCCAAGGGCGCCTGCTGGAGCTGGTCCGCCGCGCCCCGCAGGCCCCCGAGGCCGATGAAGCCGTGCGGCTGCTGGTCCTGCAGCCGCAGACCGACGCGTTGCTGGCGCAACTGCCACCCCGCTGGCGCTCCAGTGCGCCGGTGCAGGCTCACGCGTGGGTGTTCTTCGAGGAGGCGGTACCGGCCCGGGAGGCTCGCCAGCTCGGGGCAG